>DATCFX010000797.1:0-4755 GCA_036509275.1 Pirellulales bacterium
GGCGACAGCTATCAGTTGAGCCGCATGGCGGCCGATAGCACGGATTGCCGGGCGATCGCCTTTTGCGGCGTCCATTTCATGGCCGAAACGGCCGACATCCTGGCCAATCGGCCTCAGCGGTTGGACGAGCGCGGCGGCCAGCGCGTGACAGTCGTGCTGCCCGACATGGCGGCCGGTTGCTCGATGGCCGACATGGCGATGATCGACCAGGTCGAAGCTTGCTGGGACGAGTTGGGCGAAGTGCTCGACACCCACGACATCACGCCGGTCACGTACATCAACTCCGCCGCCAGCCTCAAAGCCTTCTGCGGCCGGCACGGAGGCATCGTGTGTACTTCGAGCAATGCCGCCGCCGTGCTCAAGTGGTCGTTTGCCCGCACCGGCCGCGTGCTGTTTTTTCCCGACCAACACCTGGGCCGCAATACGGCATTGGCGATGGGCATCGCTGACGCCGCCATGCCCGTCTGGGATCCGCACGCCGAGCTGCTGGGCGGCAACACCCGCGAGCAGTTGCTCGACTCCAAAGTCTTGCTCTGGAAGGGGCATTGCAGCGTCCACCAGATGTTCCGGCCCGAGCATGTCGACCAACTGCGGGCGAAATACCCGGGCATCCGCGTGCTGGTACACCCTGAGTGTACGCGCGAGGTGGTGGCTCTGGCCGACATTTACGGCTCGACCGGCAAGATCATTCGCGAAGTCGAGCAAGCCCCGGCCGGCACGCGCTGGGCCATCGGCACCGAGTTGCACCTTGTTCAGCGGCTCAAGCAGGAAAATCCCGAGCAGGAAGTCCACTTCCTTTCGCCGGTGGTCTGCATGTGCGCCACGATGTATCGCATCGACCTGGCGCATCTCTGCTGGAGCCTCGAAAACTTGGCCGCCGGCACGCCGGTGAACGTGATCCAGGTCGACGACGAGACGGCCCACTGGGCGCTCGTGGCGCTGGAACGGATGCTCGAAGTCAAATAACGCACGTACTTGCTCGATCATAAAGCCGCGACCGCTGGTCGCGGCGCATACAAAACGATTCCATTTCCGAAAGAAGCAGCCCATGTCTACCAATCTGTCGGCCGGGATGGACAGCCGCGCGATTGCCCTGGAAAACGCGCAGTTCATGAGCCGCGTTTATGCCTGGATGACCAGCGGCATCCTGATCACGTTCGGCATCGCTTACGGCGTGAACGAGGTTCCGGAACTGGCCCGCTTCGGCCATCAGAACCCGATTATGTTGATCGGCTTGTTCGTGGCGCAGTTGGGGCTCGTGTTCTACCTGTCGGCCGCCATCAAAACGATGCGCTCGACGACCGCCATGGCCGTCTACCTGCTCTATGCCGGCCTGGTCGGCCTGACGTTTTCCGTGATTTTCCAGGCCTATACCCAGGACAGCATCGCTTCGGTGTTTCTATTGACCGGCTGCTGCTTCGGCGGGCTGAGCGCCTTCGGCTACATCACGAAAGTCGACCTCGGGCCGGTCGGCTCGTTTTGCACGATGGGGCTGTTCGGAATCATCGGCTTCTTGTTCGTGTCGATGTTTTTCCCGAGCATGCGCGCCAATGGGTCGCTCCAGCAGGGCGTTTCGATTTTCGGCGTGCTGATCTTCGCCGGCCTCACCGCCTACGACACGCAAAAGATCAAGTCGCTGAACGTGATCGGCAACTCCGGAACCGAGGAAGATACGAAAGAAGCGATCTTCGGCGCCTTGACGCTGTACCTCGACTTCATCAACCTGTTCATGTTCCTGCTCCGCCTATTCGGCCGCCGAAGAGACTAGGAGGAAATGCGGAAGTAGGAATGATGAATGCGGAATGAAGGACCGGCGATCCCGTTCTTCTTATTCATCATTCATCATTTATCATTCATCATTCATCATTCATCATTCATCATTCATCATTTGCTTTCATGACTCTCGACTACGACAACCCGCTGACCGGCCGTTATGCGTCGCAGGACATGCGCCGGCTGTGGGGGCCGCAGCGCAAGTTCCGCACCTGGCGGCAGCTCTGGATCATCCTGGCCGAAGCCGAAGCCGAGTTGGGCCTGAAGATCACGTCCGCGCAGATTGACGAGCTGAAAGCTCACGTCGATACGATCGATTTCGACGCGGCGGAATGCTACGAGCGCAAGCTGCGGCACGACGTGATGGCCCATGTGCATACGTACGGCGATGCCTGCCCGCAGGCCCGCGGCATCATTCACCTGGGCGCCACAAGCTGCTATGTGACCGATAACACCGACCTGCTATTGCTGCGCGAGGGGCTCGATCTGGTACGCCTGCGGCTGGTCAATGTCATCGATCGGCTGGCCGCGTTTGCCCAGGCGAACCGGCAGTTGCCCTGCCTGGCTTACACGCACTTGCAGCCAGCCCAGCCGACGACCGTCGGCAAGCGCGCCTGTCTCTGGGCCTACGACCTGGTGCAGGATTTGGCCGAAGTCGAACACCGGCTCGAGCACTTGCAAGCCCGGGGGATCAAGGGCACCACCGGCACGCAGGCCAGTTTTCTGGAGCTGTTTGGCGGCGATCATGCCAAGGTGCGCCGGCTCGATGAGCTAGTCTGCCGGCGGATGGGCTTTGAGTCGAGCTACGCGGTCACCGGGCAGACGTATTCGCGCAAAGTCGATGCGCAGGTGCTGGCCGCACTGTCGGGCGTGGCTCAAAGCGCCCACAAGGCCGCCACCGATTTGCGGCTGCTGCAGAATTTCAAGGAACTCGAAGAACCGTTCGAGGAACACCAAATCGGTTCGTCGGCGATGGCCTACAAGCGCAATCCCATGCGGGCCGAGCGCATCTGCGGCCTGGCCCGATTCGTGATGAGCCTGGAAACCAGCGCCTCTGCCACCGCCGCCACCCAGTGGCTGGAGCGCACGCTCGACGACAGCGCCAACCGGCGGCTGACGTTGCCGCAAGCCTTTCTGGCGGTCGACGCCCTGCTGTTGCTGTACCAGAACATCGCGGCCGGGCTAGTCGTGTATCCAAAAGTGATTGCCCAGCGGCTGGACGCCGAGCTGCCGTTCATGGCCACCGAAAACGTGCTGATGGCTGCCGTCGCTGCCGGCGGCGACCGGCAGGAATTGCACGAGCGCATCCGCCGCCATAGCCAAGCGGCCGCCGCCATGATCAAACAGCACGGCGCCGCCAACGATCTCATGGAACGGCTGCAAGCCGATCCGGCGTTTGCCCGGATCGATCTGGCAGCCGTGCTCGACCCCGCCAAATTCGTGGGCCGCGCTCCGCAGCAGGTCGACGAATTTCTGCTAGAAGTGATTGCCCCGATCCGCACCCGCTACGCCGAGTTGCTAGGCGCCGCCAGCGAAGTTTGCGTCTAGGCGAGCGGCAAGCGCCAGCTTCCCGGTAACGTGCCGATCATGGTGTATCTGCGGCTTTATTCATCGTGCTGTGACCCAGGCTTTTTTGCTGGGCGCCAGCGTGTGATCCAGTGCCGGCCGAACCATTGCCGCTGTTGTGGTCGAAGAGGTTTTTATACTCGTGTGGCGGGCTGCTGATTGATGCGGAATTGCGCGCTGAGTTGTTGTGTCGCGGGTATGGGTAACGCGAATAGGCAGATCCCCGATTGCCATATCCCATTCCGCTGGAGTTGCCGTAGGCGCGGTAGTAGTCGTAGGGACCGTAGTGATTGCCCGGAAACCCATATCTGCCGTATAGGCCCGTCCCACCGTAGCCGCCGTATAAACCGGTCCCGCCGTAATTGCCATAAAGGCCGGGAATGGCTGGGCCGGGGAAACCACCGATGCCGGTTCCATTAACTGGACCGGCACCGAAGATTTGGGCTTGAACCATCGCCGCCATCGGACCCAGGGCTAACGTCAGTAAAGCACCGAGCATCCAGCATCTCACGGCTCGTCCCCCGTG
Source organism: Pirellulales bacterium (assembly GCA_036509275.1). Classification (GTDB taxonomy): domain Bacteria; phylum Planctomycetota; class Planctomycetia; order Pirellulales; family PNKZ01; genus DATATB01. The sequence continues at coordinate 3,866 of DATCFX010000797.1, forward strand.
AATTGGAACCAGCCCCTGCTTCAAACGCATGAGTGGTGCATGTCGCGTGCCACTCGCACGGCAACGAGCTCTCGCGGGCTTCCCTCCCCTTAATGCCGTCAGCGCAGCGAGCTTTGCGCGGCCGCAGAACCAAGCCGGGACGCTCGGCTGGCTGCAAGCCGACCGGGTGTGTCGCTTGCGAGCCGCGACACCGGCCAGTTTTCAATCCCCGCAGTGAGAAATCCGGTCTAGGGGCAAATTGCGGCCATTGCTACAATCCGCGGCCGCTTGCCAATCAGACCCCCAAATTCCGCGCCGGGCACTCGAGTGCTCCCGCCGCGCGGTGCGGGTCTGCAAAGCAAACTGGCAGTGCGCGAAGGATTCGCCCGCAGCGGAGATTCACCGATGTTGCTTGCTCGTTCGATCGTGGCCGTTGGCCTGTTATTGAATCTGGCTGGCCTGGCCACGGCTCAGCCGCTGCTGCCGCCGCGTGCCGACGTGGTCCCACCCCAGCCGCCGCCGCCGCTGGTTCAACCCCCCTTCCAACTCAACCCTCAGCAAGAGGCCAACCTGGACTTGCTGCTGCGCAACTGGCAGCAGACCAGCAGCCAGGTGGGCACGTTCAGCTGCACGTTTACGCTGTTCGAATACAACGCCGTGTTTGGCGCTGCGAATAAGCCGATGCGCGTCGAGCAGGGCGATATCCGCTACGCCCGGCCCGACAAGGGGCTGTATCGGGTCAAGTCAGCAGGCGGTGAACACTGGATCTGCGACGGCCGGGCCATTTACGAATTCAACTCCACGAAAAAACAGCTCATCGAAAGCCGGCTGCCGCCCGAGTTGTGGGGCAAGGCGATTGCCGATGGCCCGCTGCCGTTTGTGTTCGGCGTGGATGCCGGGAAGCTCAAGCA
>DATCFX010000798.1:0-1863 GCA_036509275.1 Pirellulales bacterium
CCGGCTCGTCGACGCCGCGCAGCTCTCGTCGCTGGCCGACGAAACGCCCGAGGGCCGCAGCATCGTCGTGTTGGCCAAGGAGAAGTACGGGTTGCGCGGGCGCAAGCTGCACGAGCTGAACGCACACTTTATCCCGTTCACGGCCCAGACGCGCACCAGCGGCATCAACCTGGATGGCCGTCAAATCCGCAAGGGGGCGGTCGAGGCGATCGAATCATACGTGCGGCAGCTTGGCGGTACGTTTCCCGAGTCGCTCCGCCGGCACGTAGAGGCGATTTCCAGGCAAGGCGGCACGCCGCTGGCCGTGGCCGAGGGGCCGGCGGCCCTGGGCGTGATCCATCTCAAGGACATCGTCAAGGGAGGCATCCGGGAGCGGTTTGCCGAGCTGCGCGAGATGGGCATCAAGACCGTGATGATCACCGGCGACAACCCGCTCACGGCAGCCGCCATTGCGGCCGAAGCCGGGGTCGACGATTTTCTGGCGGAGGCCACGCCCGAGGCCAAGCTGCGGCTGATTCGGCAGTATCAGGAAGGCGGCCGGCTGGTGGCCATGACCGGCGACGGCACCAACGATTCACCAGCGCTGGCGCAGGCCGACGTGGCCGTGGCCATGAACTCCGGCACGCAGGCCGCCAAGGAAGCCGGCAACATGGTTGACCTGGATTCCAACCCCACAAAGCTCATCGAGATCGTGAGCATCGGCAAGCAGTTGCTGATGACGCGCGGCGCGCTGACCACCTTCAGCATCGCCAACGACGTGTCGAAGTACTTTGCCATTATTCCCGCCGCCTTTGCCAGCACGTACCCGGCGCTGAACGGCTTGAACGCCATGCGGCTGCACTCGCCGCAGAGTGGCATTTTGTCGGCCGTGATCTTCAATGCCTTGATTATCATCCTGTTGATTCCGTTGGCCCTGCGCGGCGTGCGGCACAAGCCGGTCAGCGCCAGCGTGCTGCTGCGCGACAACGTGCTGGTGTACGGGCTGGGCGGCTTGCTGGTGCCGTTCGCGGGGATCAAGCTCATCGACCTGCTGCTGGTGTTATTTCATCTCGTATAAAGAAGCATCGCTATGAACTCCTGGCGTCCGGCCGTCGTGCTGCTGGCGGCTCTCTCGATCATCACCGGCGTGGTGTATCCGCTGGTCGTCACCGGCGTGGCACAATTCGTTTTTCCGCGACAGGCCGGCGGCAGCCTGGTCTTCCGCGGCGACCGGCTGCTGGGCTCTCAGCTCATCGGCCAGCCGTTCGATGCGCCGCAATTCTTTTGGGGCCGTCCTTCGGCCACCACGCCGGCTTACAATGGCGGCTCGTCGTCAGGCTCGAACCTGGGACCCACGAGTGCCGAGCTGCGGAAGGCGGTCGAGGCGCGGATCGCGGCCCTGCGCCGGGGGCAGGGCTCGGCGGCCGCGCCGATTCCCGTGGACCTGGTGACCGCTTCGGCCAGCGGGCTGGATCCGCACATCAGCCCGGCGGCGGCCGATTGGCAAGTGCCGCGCGTGGCCCGCGCCCGCGGCATGACCGAGAACGCGGTGCGGCAGATCGTGGCGCGTCATACCCTGGGCCGCACGCTCGGCTTCTTGGGCGAATCGCGCGTGAATGTCGTAGAATTGAACTTGGAGCTTGAAACACCGGCCCGCTGATCCCCGCGCGCCGCGACGGGCAGCCGACAGCCAGCCAGGGGCCTTTGAGATTTCCTGATCATGGCCGACCAGCGCCCCGATCCCGAACTGCTGCTGGCCCAAGTCCAGGCCGAGGAACAGCGGCAGGCGCGGGGTCAGTTGAAGATTTTTTTCGGCGCTGCGCCGGGCGTGGGCAAGACCTACGCCATGCTCGAGGCCGGCCGCAAAGTGGCCAAAGAGGGCAT
>DATCFX010000799.1:0-4953 GCA_036509275.1 Pirellulales bacterium
TCGAACCCGCGACTTTCCGCTTCTTGAATCTGGTGACCATCCTCGCGTCTCCTGTTTGAAGGTTGGGCAAACTCCTCCAATAGAAGCGCTGGGCTGGTCCTTTTTTATTGTTTTTTAAGGCTTTTGGGGACATACCAGGGGACGCGAGTCATTGTTTGCACCTGCCCAAACCGGACGCGAGCCGAAAAGTCGAGCTGCGTTCCATTTTTCCGGCCCTGGCATGCCGCGATTATCCGACGCCCTCAATAACAATGACTCGCGTCCACTTTAATTCATCCGGTGAGCGTAGCGAAGCGAACCCTTCTCCCTCCGGGAGAAGGTGGCCAAAGGCCGGATGAGGGCCGCGCGACGCTGGAGCCTGTATTAAAATGTATTAAAAAGGTGCCAGGAACCGAACGCACAATCGGTACCTGGCACCTTTGTCAGCTCGAAAAACTGGCTGCGTCCCCGTTTCGACACTTGATCGATGCAGACCGGTTCCGCGAGGATTAACAAGGGGAGGAATTCTCGATGACCAGCATGATGCGTTCGGACAGCGCTGGGAACGTGTACGAGGTGTGGGCCCAGGAGCAGGCAGCGTCCTGTGCCGTGGCCTCGATTTGGATGGCGCGAAACCAGGCGCTCCAAATGACATTGAACCAGGGAGAATGGGCGCTTGCCTGGCAGATGTACGGCCAGGTGGTGCAGGGCATGGCACTAATCCCCAGCCCTCCGGCGGGGCAGTGCCTTGATCCATCCGCGTACAAGTCCGACCAAAAGTCCTTCGGCGACATGTTCGCCAAGTTCGGAACGTACATGGACCAGGTCGCCACGAAGCTGGCCCTGGACGGCTTGAGCGTCACGTCTTCGGTTGGCACGATGGTCGATGTCAGCCAACTGTCGGATACTTCGCCGGCAATCATTCTGCTCGGTTGGTATTCCGGAGGCAAACGCGTCGGCGGTCACTTCATTGTCGCGTCCAGCGTGACGCAGAGCGGAAAAGTAGTCTATCTGGATCCCTGGGGCGGCAATTTGAACGAACTGGGGGTTGGCCCTGCTTACCCAGGGGGCGGGCAGTTCGAGGACATCAGGTTCGTCTCTGCCAGCGACTAGCGGCGGAGCGGGAACTAGCTGGGGCGGCAGGTCCTAGTTGACTGAAAAACCGCGCCACTTCGCTCGCGTCGGCCTGCGCCGGCCACGTTCAGACGGAATCCTGCCCCTCCGCCCCGGCTTGGAGCCTCCCAGGCCCAGAGGTGGAAACGGAGAGCGTTTTCGAGGACCAGGAAAAAGGGACATCACTAATATTGACGGCTTGGGAGGTGTGGAGCGAGTCAACGGGGACATGCCACGTCTTCGGTCGGTAAAAGTGGAACGTCCCGCGTTCCGGCCCCTTGGTATTAGGCGTCCCAGTCGCGGAGGCGCTCGACAAGCAGGAGCACGTCGTCGCGCTTCTTTTCGAAGGCCGCGAACACGGCGATGATCAGGATGCCGGTCACGATGCCGCTGACGGACCAGAGCCAGGTCTGCTCCAAGTCGACCGCCGCGTGCCAGATCATCGTGAACAGCGAGAGCACGAGGAAGGCCGTGCCCAGGAAGAGAAACGCCCGGACTTGCAGCATGATGCCCAGCACCACGCCGGCCAGCGAGATGCCGGCCAGCACAAACGGCAGCCAAGGGGCCTGGGCCACGCCGTTCAGGAAGATGTCGGCCGTCGACGAGACGTAGATCGTGATCGCCGACAGGTAACGGATGGTGGTCATTTGGCCGGCGTCCAAGCGGTCGCGGTTCAAATACGCCGCCACCAGCACGCTCAGCGCCGGCGGGATCAGCCACAACTGCGGATGGACCAGCAAGCCATACTGGCCCTGCTCGTTCAGGAAGAACCACAGCCCGCCGTTGGCGGCCAGCGCGGCCAGCAGGCCAAAACCGAACGAGCGGCGTGTGACCGACAAGACGGCGTAGAGCAGGCCGACGGCCAGCAATTGCAGCGAATAGTGCAGGCCCGCGGCCGGAGCCACCCAGTAACCCAGCACCGGCAACAGCGGCAGCAGCACGCCGGTGCGCTCGAGCGGTTCGGCCAACACGGCCTGTCGCTGGCGGCGGAACAGTTCGGCCAGCCCGACGCCGGCGAAGGCCACGAGCATCACGACCAGCGGCCAGTAGCGCAGGAAAAATCCGTGGAACAGCCAGGGGAGCGTCAGCCGCACGTGCAGCATGAGTAGGGCCAGCAGGGCTTCGGCCGCGTACACGTAGATCGTGCGTCCGCGCTCTGACAGTCGCAAGGGATCGCGGCCCGGCACGAGCGCCGCCACGAGCGCGGCGCCGGCCAGCGCGGCCAGCGCCAGCACGACCGCCGCGATCGCCGGCCAGGCGATCACGACATGCCCGTGGGTCGCGTAGCCGTGGGCTTCCAGCGCCAGCACGACGCACAGCGAAACGCCGCCCAGCGCGAGCAAGGCCGGCAACATCCGCCGCGCGCCGTGCGTCCACGCGCTGAGTGGCAAGAACTTCGAACCCAGGCCATAAGCCACGCTCATCACGGCCAGGGCCACGGTGACCACCACGGCCCGATCGAGCAGCCTGGCCGGCGACGCGGGGTCGATCCAGGCCCAGCCCCAAGCCACGGCTCCCAGCACGGCAAACGCCAGCGACGCGTCCCGCAATTGCGACCGTCTGCGTCCGCGGGCCAGCATGCCCACGGCGATTGCTTGCAAGATCGCGGCATTGCCCGACAGCAGCCGTAGCGGCCTTTCGGGGAACGTCAGCTCGACGCCGAAACAGGCGATCATGACGGCCACCGCCAGCAGCCAATTGGCAGGCACGATCCAGGCCAGGCCCGAGAAGGCGGGCCCCTCGCGGCGCGGAATCGCCAGCCGGTCGGCGATGGCCAGCAGCCCGTGGCGGCGGCTCCAGAGATAGCTGGTGACCAGCGAATACGCGGCGGCCAGCATCATGCCAGTCCAGACGAGCCAGCGCGGCGAGAGATTGCAGCCGTCGACCACGACCGCCAGGCTTACGAACCCCAGCACGTACAAGCCGGCTATCGGCCAGCGGGCCCGTGAATCCCACAGGCAGGCGACGATGGCCAGGGCAACGGCGGCGACCGTCAGCCAATTGAGCAGCGGGCTCGCGGGCAGCGGCGTACCATCGAGATCGGCGGCCAGCGAAATCGTGGTGACGGCGGCCAGAGCGGCCAGCGCCCCGGCCGCCGCCACGTTGTGCATGGCTGCGAACTGCGATGATGCTCGGCGGGCCGCGAAGCGCAGGTCGACGATCAGCCAAACCACGGCCGGCAGGGCCAGTGCCATTGCATTGACTTCCAACAGCGACAAGAGCGTCGCGGAAACCGACGGCGGAACCGGCTGCCAGAGCGGCTGTTCGATCCACCAAATGGTCGTCGCCAGGTTCACCAGGCCGGCCGCGATCCACAAAAACTGCTGCCGCCGGGCGACCCAGGCCAATCCAGCCGCGACCGGCACCAGCGCCACCAAAGCGCCCACCGCCCACCAAGGCCGGCCGGGATCGCCAATGCACGCACGCAGGGCGAGCAGGAAGACAAAGCCGCCGACGAGTGCAGTCCAGGGCACGGCAGCCGGAGATCGTTTGACCATTCGCAGGCCAACGTCCGCGGCCAACAGCAACCAGGCGACGACCGTAAAGCCGAGCACGAGCGTGTGGAAGGCTAGCCAATTGCCGACATCCCAGCGGCTGGCTTCGAAGGCCACCAACGAAGCGGCGGTCAACAAGGCGGCTGCGAGCAGACCGGCGAGCTGGCCACGCACGCGCCCGATTTCGACAAACCGCACCGTAAACCAGATCGGCGCCGCCAATGCGACCAGGCTCGCCAACCAACCCCAGAGACCCGCCGCCTCGAAGAACGCTACGGCTGACGTCGGCTTGCCAAACAACAGAATCAGGTTTGGGCCAATCAGCAGCGCGACCACCGCCGCGCCCAGAGCGGTTTGGAGTGCGAATAATAAGTCGGGCCGCGGCCGCTCCAATTCCGGATGCCGCCGAGTCCACCAGGCAACTGCCGCAAGCCATGCCAAGGCAAAACCGCCCGCCGCCAGCGCGTTGAGCTGCATCAGCCGGAAGTACTCGGCGGCGCCGAAGCTGCCGCCGGCCGTTACCACTGACAGCGCAAAGCCGAGCGAGGCCGCCAAATTCAGCACGAGCCCGGCGGTGAATGCGTAGACCGACGAGCGCTCGCGCACCGCGTGGCCGACCAATGTCAGAAACACCAGTGCCAGCGGCACCATGAAGGCCGTAAAACTGCCGATGCGGGCAAAGAACGAGCCCGGGCCGGGCCCGATCAGTGGGTTGCCCACGATTGCCGCCAGCGCCGGTCGAAGCGTCAGCACCAGCACGGGCAAGACGCCCAGCACCAGCAGCAGCCACGTGGCCGGCTCGGCCAGCCGGCCGCAGCGTGACTCCATTTGCGGCCAGGCGGCATACTGCGCCAGCCGAAGCACCCGACCGCGGAACCAGATCGGCAGCGACAGCAGCAGCGCGTATCCGGCCGCACACCAACGCAGCGCCGAGGCCGACGAGTCCCCGTAGCGACCGGCCGTGAGTGGGCAAACGGCCCAGATCACGAGCATCATGGCCAGAACCGCGATCGGGCTGAACGCTTCCCACTGCCGCGCAGCCAACACTGCGACGAGCGCCAACATCAACAGCCAGGCCCCCGGTCCCAGAGCATCGTCGGCCGAGATGCCTTGGATCGACAAGTTCCCGAACGAATCGTTGAGTTGCACGGCCGCCGATCGGGGCGCCAGCTCGTGCGCCACGTTGGGCAGCGCGCCGTAGCACGCCAGCGCGAGCAGCCCGACGACCAGCACGCCGGATAGCCAGCGATCCAGTGTGGGCCAGGGCGGAAACAACAGCGTCCGGATTGCCGCGGGCAACCGCCGCGATGCCAGACGAACCCCGATCCAGCCGCCATTGAGCAGGGCCAGCGCGATGCCTTGCGCT
>DATCFX010000800.1:0-4341 GCA_036509275.1 Pirellulales bacterium
ACACGGCCGAGGCTTGCGCGGCAGTTGGCTGGCGATCGGCATGTTCCAGATGCTCGACGAGCATGGCGGCCCGGCGATCGACATCCAATTCAGAGAGCAGCCGTTGCTTGGTGCCCACTGTCAGCTCGATTGAATAGGCCAGAATGTCCGTCAGCGTGCCCAGCGAAATCTGCGCCGCCAGCAACTGGTCGAACTGTTCGCGCATGTCGGCGCTGCGCGGCAGCTTTTGGGCGAAGATTTCCAGCAAATGCCGTTGCAGGCCGGGCCGGGTGGCGGCACCCTGGATGGGATAACGATCTTCTTTCAGCCGCACGCGGGCTTCGCGGAAACTCTTGTCTGCCGGCAGCTCTTTGGTAATCGCCGCCCGCTTCAGACCGGCCAGCAGCACGTTGTAACGGCCGTCGGCCAATTGCTGGCAACTCGCCACGCGGCCCAGGCACGCCATCGGCAGCACGGGCGGACGCCCCTCATAGTCGGCTTCCCAGCCGGGCATGAGCAGCGACATTGCCAGCAGCCGATCGTCGGCCATAGCCTCCTCGAGCATCTCGCGATACCGCGGCTCGAAGATGTGCAGCGGCTGCAACACGTGTGGAAACAACACCAGGTTGGGCAGCGGAAACAACCTGGCCGTGCCCGAGAATTGTTCAGGCGGCACAAACAAATCGTCGGACGCCGACATGGCCATGGCCTTCTGCGCTGTTACTCTGAAACGCTGTTACTCTGAAATGCTGGGCGGCGGGTCGAGGTGAATCTCCGGAATCAGATCGGGCACCAGCTCGATTTGCGGGAATTGCTCCTCGCTACGAATCACTTCGGCAAAGCAGGTCTGCATTTCGGTCACAAACTTATCGAGATCCAAACCCAGGTGCTTGGGTCGATACGGTTCCAGATAGCCGCGTGCGCCGTAGTAAACCTTTTTTGCGCCCCGGATATTGCCGTTGCCGAAATGGTGCAAGGCCACGGCCGCCTGGATCAGGCCCTGATAGAATTTGCGGTCCTGGCCGAAATGTTCGGTCCAAAGCTCTTCCCAGGCCTCGTGACTTTCGAAAAATTCGCAAGTATTGAAAAACTCGATGCCCCGCAAATAGAGCGGTTCGTAATCCGTGGCGTTCATCAAGATGTGCCGCCTTCTGCGCTGCGTGCCACCCCCCGCGGCGGCCTGTCCGCCGCAGCCGGAATTATAGCCTCTGGCCAGTGCCGAACCAGCGGCTGCCGGAAAGACAGCACCTTGACAGCGCCTGGATCCGCTGCTGAGAATTCCCGCGAACCCCGAAACGCCCAGCACGCTTTGCGATCGATGCCTGCCACTGCCCAGAAAAAACGCTATGCCGCGCGCGTGGCCGAGCGGTTGCGCCGCGAATATCCCGACGCGCACTGTTCGCTCGACTACCGCACGCCGCTAGAATTGCTGGTTGCTACAATCCTATCAGCCCAATGCACGGACGTGCGCGTGAACCTGGTGACGCCGGGGCTCTTTAGCCGCTACCGTTCGGCCCAGGATTTTGCCCGAGCTCCATTAGGCAAGCTCGAACAAGAGATCAAGAGCACTGGGTTCTATCGCAACAAGGCCAAAAGCATCCAAGGCTGCTGCCAAAAGCTGGTCGACGACTACGGCGGCCAGGTGCCGCAGGAACTCGATGAACTGGTGCAACTGCCCGGCGTCGGCCGTAAGACCGCCAATGTCGTGCTGGGCTCGGGATTCGGCATCGCCTCGGGTGTCGTCGTCGATACGCACGTGACGCGGCTGGCCCGACGCCTGGGACTGACCACGGCCACCGATGCGGTGAAGATCGAGCAGGATTTGGTGCAACAATTGCCGAAGAAGGAATGGATCGGGTTCAGCCACGGGCTGATCTGGCACGGCCGGCAGGTCTGCGTGGCGCGCAAGCCCCGCTGCAGCGACTGCGTGCTGAGCAAGATCTGTCCGCGCGTCGGGGTTACGGCCCACGCTTGAAAGTGACGATAGCAACCTCTCGCGGGAGACGACGATGATTCTTTCGGGCCAGGAAATCCAGCGGCAACTGGACCAGAACATCGTCATCGAGCCCTTCGATGCTGCGAAGCTGAATCCCAACAGCTACAACCTCAGTTTGCACGGCGAATTGCTGACGTACGAAGAGCTGGTGCTCGACATGCGCAAGCCCAACCGCGTGCGCCGCATGACCATTCCGCCCGAAGGGCTCGTGCTCACGCCCAACCAACTGTATCTGGGCCGGACCGTCGAGCGGACCGAGACCTACAACCTGGTGCCGATGATCGAAGGCCGCTCGTCGATCGGCCGGCTGGGACTGTTCGTCCACGTCACGGCCGGGTTCGGCGACGTGGGCTTTTGCGGCTACTGGACGCTCGAGATGTTCGCCGTGCAACCGGTGCGGATTTATGCCGGCGTGCCGATCTGCCAGATTTTCTACCACCAATTGGCTGGCGATTTCACCGCCTATGCCAGCGACAAATACCAGAACAACCACGACATCCAGCCCAGCCTGATCTTCAAGGAGTTGAACCCCGACTGCGAGAAAAACCCGCAGCTCGAGCTGGAATTCGGCATGGAGCGGCCGTACGGCTGAACGCCTGCCGCCCCCGGCAGGCCATTTACATCACGGCGAAATAATTCTCGACGGCAAAGTCGAAGTATTCCGGCGTCATCGCAATCGGTTCGCCGAGAAACAGGCAGTAGTTGCGGATTTGCAGCAGCAGATCGCGCGGTTGGCAGCAGCGGAACGGCCGCTTGATCGGCCGGTAGTGGTGATCGATCAGGTAGTCGATCGCCGACTCGCGATATTCGAACCCGAGCTTGGGCGCCATCAGCTTGAACAACTCGCGGAACTCTTCTTCCGTCGGGTCGATGACGTCGATCTTGTAGGGAATGCGCCGCAAAAAGGCGTCGTCGACCAGGTCCTTGGGCTGCAGGTTCGTCGAAAACACGATCAACTGATCGAAGGGCACCTCGATCTTCTTGCCGTTGGGCAGATTGAGAAAATCAAAACGCTTTTCCAGCGGCACGATCCAGCGGTTCAACAGCTCGTCGGTGCTGATCCGCTGCCGCCCGAAGTCGTCGATCACCAGCGCGCCGCAGTTGCTCTTGAGCTGCAGCGGCGCTTCGCAGATCTTCGTCGAGGTGTTCAGCGTGACCTCGAGCGAAGCCATCGTCAGCTCGCCGCCGACGATAATCGTCGGCCGGCGGATGCGGATCCAACGCCGATCGACCGGCTCGCGGTCGAGCAGCCCGGGCGCCTTTTGCGGCGTGACGCGCTCGTGGTTGCTGGGGTCGTACAGCCGAATCACCTCGCCGTCGATGCCCAGTGCCCGCGGGATCCAAATATATTGGCCAAAGGCCCGCGTCAGCCGTTCGGCGATGCTGCTTTTGCCGTTGCCCGGCGCGCCGTAGAGAAATAGTCCGCGGCCCGAGTTGATGGCTGGACCGAGGCGATGGAGCATGCGCTTGTTGAGCAGCAAGTCGTCGAAGGCTCGTTCCAGGTCGGCCAGCGTGGGATGCTGTTTGGTCAACGATTGAGCGTGGACGCTGGCGATATATTCCCGGAGCGAGACCGGGGCGGCCCCGAAATACGTGCAATGCTCGGCAAACCGCCGGGCCCGTTCGCGGCCCATGTCGGTCAATTCGTATTGGTAGTCGTTCATCGGGGCGTTGGCCCGATAGATCAGCAGTTGGTCGTTTTTCATCCGCCGCATCATCGCGTCGATGATGTTGAACGACAGCTTCACCTGGTCGGCCGATTCGCGGCCGGTGGCGGCGCCGCGGCTTAACAGGTATTTGAGCACCAGCGCTTCGACGAAGGGCTCGGTCAGCCCCGTCTCCTCCAACGAAGTCGGTTCGATCGGAGCGAACTCGTCGGTCGTGCGGTTGCGATCGTAAGAGCACGAGGCCTCGGAGTTGCCCAATTGCGAGCGCACCCGGTGCAGCAGATCCTCGAGCTTGACGTCGCCGTGGTTGGCGGCGTGGCCGACGCCGGGTTCCCCGGCAGCCAGCACATCGGTCGTGAGCGGTCCGTCGGCGCCGCGGCCCGGCAAGGGCCACAATCCGCTGCCGGCCGCCGACAGGCTTTCATCGAGAGGCCCAAACGGGCCAATGTGAGTTAGATTGGACATCTTGCCCGCGCTGGATACCAGGGCCGTCAAATGGGGTATTGGATCACAGTAAACGTAGTTTCTCCGCCGATCAGGTCAAATCGGCCCCGGCCCCAGGCGCCGCCGATTCTAGCGGCCATAGCGGTGTTCGCGGTTTGGCAGGCGAATCCCCCCGGGGCTTTTCGGGTCCCGAAACCGCCCAATCGCTTCGGCCGGCGCTTTCCGCGGGGTTCACTTCCGGCGGCGGATGCAATA
>DATCFX010000801.1:0-9753 GCA_036509275.1 Pirellulales bacterium
CATAGCTCACGCTCGCGTGCGCAGCGGGCGAACAAGCCGCGGCAGTTCGCCGCAAAGGAGTAGGCACACGCTGTGTGCCGTATCCGCGCGCGAAAAAGAATCTCGCTTCGCAAGCCATTCGCTGGCGAGCGACGGCACAGGAAGCTGGCCTGCTACTTTGGGCGCCGATTGGCCGCCCATCGCCCGCCGGCGGGTGGGGCTACTTCTTGGCGGGCCAGAAGCTCAGCAGCCGGCCCTTGGCGGGCTTGGCCGCCTCGGGTGCTTTGGCCTCGGACGCGTTGTCGCCACTCAGGGCGGCGGCCAGGCCGATGACGGACTGCGTAATCGCCGCCTTGGGAGCTTGCTCGATGAGCGGCACGCCGTTGTTGCGCACCTCGACCATCGTGCGATAATCGTTCGGCAACTGCCAAAAAATCTCGCGGCCGATCGTGTCCTGGGCCTTTTTCAGGCTGATATTGCCCACGTCCAGGCCCACGCGGTTGCAGACGATCTTGACCTTGTCCGCCAGGTGATTGTCCGCGGCGTCCTTCATTTCGTTGAAGCTGACCATCAGCCGCACCACGTTGCGCAGGCACGGCAAGTCGAGCTGCGTGACCAGCAGCACGTGGTTGGCCATCTGCAGGGCCAGCATGTCCAGCGGCGTGTAGGCCTTGGACAAGTCGAGTACCAGGTGGCTGAACGTGGCCTTGAGCAGTCCGATGACGCGTTGCAGATCATCGACCGTGATGAGCTGCATGTCTTCCATGTGTACCGGCCGGGGCAGCAGGAACAGGCCCGACGAGTGCTTGGTGAGCGATCGCTTGAGCAGCGTGAAGTCGAGGCGCGAAACGTTTTGGGCCACGTCCACCAGCGAATAATCGGGGATTGTGTCCAGGAACACGTCGGCGTCGCCCAGGCACAAGTCGAGGTCCACCAGCGCGACCGAATTCTTTTCGTCTTTGGCCAGGATGCAGCCCAGATTTACGGCCAGGCTGGTCGTGCCCACGCCGCCGGTGGCACCGGCCACGGCAATCACGGTGCTGCCGCGGCTGCGCTGTTCGCCTTTTCCGTAGCGGCGTTCGCCGATGCGGCCCAGGGCATCCAGTAGTTCCTGCAGCCGCAGGGGTTGCGGCAGAAACTCCTTGACGCCGGCGCGCATGGCTCGCAGGATCAGCTTTCCGTCGGTCGAGGCGCTGATCACCAGGATGCTGCACTCGGGCGACGCCTGGTTGAGTTTCTCGACGAGCTCCAGGGCTTTTTCCGGGTTATGGTCCAGGCTCACCAGGCCGATGTCCGGCTTGGTCTGGGCCACGACGTCGGCGAAGAACTCATAGCGCGAGCACTCGGCCTCGAGCCAGACCATCTCCAGGCCCAAAAGCATCGATTTCAACGAATCCCGCGTGGAATCGTTGGGGTCGACCACTGCCAGCCGTAAAACGTTGCTCATGTTTAGTCGCCACGCTGGATCGCTGGCTGCCCGGTATCACGCGCTTGCCGGGCAGCGGCGAAGCTTGATCACGTTGTCGTCGTCCGCTTTCCGCAGCCCCCGACCCCTCTGTCCGAGGCCGGGCCGCGCAATGCGGCTAGAAAAAACACCTGATTACTGTACGACATCGTAACCGAGCGGGCCGATGAATCCGCCCGCGGGCGGGCTCTTTGCGGCCGGTTTGGCGCTGGGAGTTTGCTGGCCAGCGCGATTGTCCGGATTGCCGCGATCAGAGCTGAGGCTGGTCGTCGGCCGCGTAGTGAGCCGGGGGCCGGCCGGTTGTGCCGTGGGTGACGATTGCACCGCCGAGGGGCCTGGGGACACGCTCGGCCGCTGCCATCGCATGGTCGAGTTGTTGTCGAGCGCGGGCGGGGGCGGAGCGGCCGGGCCGGGGCCGGCTTGCGGTGTCAATACATTCTCGCCACCTGGAGCCGGCGCCATCGGTGCCGGCATCATCATGCCCTGCGGCGGCAGCATCGAGCCCTGCGGCATATACCCGCCCTGCGGCATGTACCCGCCCTGCGGCATGACGCCGGGATCGGGCACCACGGCCGAGGCGGCGGGGCTGCCGGCGGGGGCGCTGGCCTGTGCGGCTCCGGCCGGCCAGGGCAACGCGCCCGGATTACACAGGTTCGGCACTTCCAGATAGCCCTTGAGATAGAATTCCATATCAGTGGGCGCCGTCGTGTTCATGCCGGGGCCGCACGGCGGCACCTCGTGCGGGTCCATCGCCTCGATCAATTGCGGCGTGACCAGGATCAGCAACTCGACTTCGTTCACCTGCTCGATATTTTTGCGGAACAAAACTCCGAGGTATGGCAAGTCCATCAACCCGGGGATCCCGGTTCGCGTGCTTTCCACTTGGTTCTGCACCAGGCCCGCGATCGCCAGCGTCTGACCTGGCCGCATTTCGACCCCCGTGTCGACTTCGCGCACCAGCAGGGCCGGCACGACCGCGCCGTTGAGCGTCGTGCCGTTGGCCTTGTCGATCTCGCTGATCGACGGCCGCACTTCCAGGCGGATGTTGCCATTGCCGAGCACGACGGGTACGAAATCCACCTGCGTGCCGTAAGGCTTGAATTGAATCGAAATCGTCCCCAGGCTCTGGGGAATCGGCACGGGAATCTGCCCGCCGACGTTGAAGTAAGCGGGGCGGCCGCTCACCGTGACGAGGTTCGGCTCCGCCAGGATTCGAGCCAGGCCGTCCGTGCGCAATGCATCAAGAAAGGCGAAAAATGCATTCCCGTTTCCCAGGACACCAAGCGATACGTTTTCCGATCCACTGCTGATCGCGGATGCGGTGCTGGCTGCTTGTCCCCCCGCGTTCGTGATACCGTTAATTGGGATCTGCTTCATCGTCAGCAGGCCGGCGGGACTCGAGGCGAGAAAACTACCCGTTTTCGTAATTTCGCCCAGGTCCACACCCAGCGTTCGCAGCTTGCTGCGCGAAACTTCCATGACCCGCACCTGCAACAGCACCTGCTGCACGCCACCGACGACAATCTGGTTGTGGACCTTGGGATAAAAATCCTCGGCAACGTCGATGATCTGATTCACTTGCGTGGCATCGTCGACGTTGCCGGAGATGATCACGCTGTTGGGTAGCGGCAGCACTTTCAGCGAGGCATTGGGGAACTGCGAGCGGAGGATCATCGCCAGTTCGCGGGCGTCGCCGATGACCATCACGTCGAGCGTATAGATCTTGCCCGACGCGCCCCACAGGTTGACTTGCGTGACGCCGGTCTTCTTGGCCGAGACCTGCACTTCGTTAGGCGACAGCGGCGTGATCGACAAGATGTCGGGATTGTTGACGGCCAGCTTGGGAATCGCCTCGTCCAAGCTCACCATGCGGCTGGTGTTGACGATCATCTCCATGCGCTCATTGGGCGCTTGGATGCGGTGTACCGGGGGCTGCGCCGCGGACTGCTGCACCGCGGCGTCTGGCGCAGGGGCGGTTTGCACCGCCGGCGCCGGCCGAGCAGGCTGTTGGGGGGGGGCCTTTTGCTGAGGGGCCGCCAGCGTCGGCACGGGTGCATCCGCCTGCTGGCCCGGTGCGAGCGCCGGCGAACACAAAACCAGGCTCAACGGGATCGCCATCCCGTACAGCCCGTCGCGAACAAACCGCTGCCATCGGCCTAAGATCAGCATCCTTGCACTTCCTTGCACTGTCAGCCGGGGGTCGAATTCAACGCGGAATGCTGAATGATGAATGCGGAATGACGAGTGCCAGAATTGCCGCTGGCTTTGTTCCGACTATTCATCATTCAGCATTCGTACTTCATCATTTCCTTACGGTCCCACTGGATCCGTCGACGAGGTGCCGCTCGGCACTTTGGGCCCCTCGGCCACCGGCGTCGGCTTGCTGCCGGGCTGGTCGGCGGTCGACGCGTCGCCGGCCCCCGTATCGTTGACCGGCACGCCGTCTTCGAAAGCCACTTCGCGGCGCACATCGCCTTCCAAAATCAGCATCTTGAACGTGTTCTTGGCGGTCTGTGCGGCGGTCTGTGCGGCGGCCTGTGCGGCCGCTTGTGAGGCCGCGGCATCGGCGACTTCGACAGCAGGCGAGGGATTCACTGGCGGGTCCGACTGCTTGGGCGGTCCGGCCAGGGCTGCCAGTGGATTCGTCGGGTGGGTCTCGTCCTTGCTAGGCAGGCCGGATGGCCCGGCTCCCAAATCACTGAATGACTTGGGCGTCGTTTCGGCGTCTTCCTCGTCGTTGGCGCTGCGCATCGCCAGTCGCACGCTGCCCAGTTCCGTGGCCAGCATCACCAGTTCGCCTTGCGCGGGCGTGACCAGCAGTGAGACCGTCTTGGCCGCAACCGTGGCGGCTCCGTCCACGTCGCGACGAAATACGTCGTCGACGGCAAACACTTTGATGTGCTGCAAAAACGTTTGCGTCGTGGTCTTCGTGATGCCGCGGCTGGGGTTTTCTTGCAGGTGTACCAGGGCGTCGACGCGATCACCCGGCTTGATCAGGCTGGCGGCACCGCTCACGGCATCCACGCGGATCGACACCACGCGGTAGCCCTTGGGAATCATGTCCGTGGGGCTGGCGCTGTTTTCGCCTTTGGCCAGCAGCTTGGGCTCGATGATCGGTTCGCCCGGAAAAATCACCGAACGCGTCCGGCGGTTCTCCGTGTCTTCCAGCTTGGTGATGGCACCCGGGGGAACCTTGTCCGTCGGCCAGGCCTCGAGCTTGAGCACCTCGGGCTTGAGCGGATCGCCCATGCCGATCTGCTCCTTGGCGACGAAGATGGGCGTCGTTTCGCCGGCCACGTTCTCGGCCGCTGGACGTTGCATGGCCTGGTGAATGCCGATGGCAGCCACCAAACCGCAACCCAGGGCCAAGAGCACCAGGATCATCGTCTTAGGACGCATTCACCCACCTCTGGACTGGCAATACCCGTAGGTCCGACAAGCCGAGCCGGACCGCGTTAATCGATCGTCTGATCCACACGCGTGCCGCTGGAGCTCGCGGCACTTACTTTCGGACTAAACCGTTCGTTCGTTGCTCCAAGCACCACGCGTCCAGTCGCTACGTTCGTCACGACTAAACATTGGCCCGGACAGGCACTTCTCTTGATCCAAAGCCTTTCGCCCGGCATTGCCCGTAAGCCCGGCAGAGTTCACGCCGTTTGCCATTCCGTCACCACACGCATAGTCGCTGGTCGTCGCGGCGCCGCGCCGCACGCTGGCGCCGGGGCCGTGACACGCCCGACGGTGCTGGCAAGCCAAGCTGTCTGCTTACAGGAGCATGCCCGACCAGGCAAAGTACAGAATGCTTCCCAGCGCGATCGGAATCCCGTAGGGGAGCAACAGCATCGAGCTTTTGCGTTCGGCGGCCAGTGCCGACAACACGTTAGGATCGCGGACGGTCATCACTTCGTTGAAGATCATGGCAAATTGATTGCTGTGTTTGCGCCAGGCCCGACGCGACAGCACCATCAGTACCGCAATCACGCCGCCCAGGACGGCCGAGAGGCAGAACGCATACAGCGTGGCGGTGGCCCAGACCCAGGCGCCGACGCCGGCCAGTAGCTTGACATCGCCGGCCCCCATGCCGCCAATGGCATACAGGGGGAGCAGCAAGGCGAGCCCCACGCCGGTGCCCAGCAGGCTCCAGGCCAGCCCTTCGAAGCCGAAGTACCACGTGCTGTAAGCCCAGCCGGTGATAATCATCGGCAGCGTCAGCCAGTTGGGAACCTTGAGGATCCAGCCGTCGATCACCGCGGCCACCACCAACGTCACGGTTACGAGCCAAATGGGCCAATGGTTGGCGACCGCCGCCAGGTTGAAGTCGAACATGCTAACTCCAATAGTTTTTTCTGAGGCTTAAAGTTCGTGCGGCGGCGCCGCTTGCGATCCGCCGACCGCCGCGCGATCGAGAAACTCGTCGGGGGGCGCGCCTGGGACCGCCAGGCAAGGGGTCATGAAGTCCGGGCAAACAGCAGCCACTGCAACAGCACGGTGATCGAGGTCACGAGCGTCACCGCCAGTTGGACGACGCCTGCGATCGAATCGATTTCGAAAATCGGCAACATGGGTCTATCTCGGGCGCAATTGGCCTACCGGCCGCGCAGCAATCAGTAGGAAGGTCTACTGCAACCATAGGTCGGAAAACCCCCCACGCGCTGGAATCGCCGCAAGGCGCGCGCGGGTCCGGCAGCCAAACCGCAGCCCAGCCGGTGCAACCGGCACAACCGCTCTCAGGTGAACAGGCGGCTGACGGATTCGTTGCGGTGGATGCGCTTGATGGCCTCGCCCAACAGCGGGGCGACGCTGAGCACGATGCACTTCGACAGCGATTTCTCGCGCCCCAGCGGAATCGTGTCGGTGACGATGACCTCCTTGATCGGCGCGGCGGCCAGGTTCTCGATCGCCCGGCCGCAGAACACGCCGTGCGTCGCCGCCACGTAGATTTCGCGGGCGCCCGCCTCGTGGACTTTGTTCGCGGCGCCGCAGATGCTGCCGGCCGTGCTGATCATGTCGTCGAACATCAGGGCGATTTTGCCGTCGACGCTGGCGCCGATGATGTTTTCCTGCCGGGTTTTCTCGGCGCTCGAGCGCCGCTTGTCGACGATCGCCAGCCGGCTATTCAGCCGCTTGGCATGCCCCAAGGCGCGCTTCGTGCTCCCCTCGTCGGGGCTGACCACGACGATCTGCTCCTCGTCGAAATGCTTCTTGACGAAATACTCGTTGAGCACCGGTGCGCCGTATAAGTGGTCGACCGGCACGTCGAAGAAACCCTGGATCTGCGGCGCGTGCAGGTCCATCGTCAGCACGCGGTCGGCTCCGGCGCGAGTAATCAGGTTGGCCACCAGTTTGGCCGTGATCGGCACGCGGCCCTCGTCCTTGCGGTCTTGCCGCGCGTAGCCGTAATACGGCACCACGGCGGTCACGCGCTCGGCGCTGGCCCGCTTGCAGCTCTCGATCATGATCAGCAGTTCCATCAGGTTCTCGTTCACCGGCGGGCAAGTCGGCTGCACGAGAAACACGTCGCGGCCGCGCACGTCCTCCTCGATCTTGCAGGAGATTTCGCCGTCGGGAAAATTGCCCATCGCAATGGCGCCGAAGGGGAGTCCCAGATACTCGCAGATGCGGCGGCCAAGCTGAGGATTGGCGCGGCCGCTGAAAATCTTCAGATCGTTCATCGTGGCGAAAACTGCCTCGTGTTAGATTTCGATTACCGCGGGATTGACGTTTGGTTGGGTGCCATGCCCACGCTTCGTGGGCTTATGCTCCGATGCTGGGCATGCCCACGCGGCGTGGGCATGGCACCCCGAAACGCTCGACGAGATTCTATCCTCTATTCTCCGACCGCATGGCCTGCTCCACAACCTTTAACTCCTCGACCGTGTTGATGCTCAGGGCCTCGACCGGTTTGAGCACCGGCAAAGCCAGCACCCGCCGGCCGTGCCGCCGCAGCGCCCCGGGGGAGTCGGTGACGTAATACTCGCCCTGCGCGTTGTTGGCCTGGATGTGGTCCAGGGCGACCAGCAATTCCGCGGCGTCGAACAGGTAGCAACTCATGTTGACTTCCGTGATCCGGCGCTGCGGGTCCGTGCAGTCTTTTTCTTCGACAATCGCCTGGAAATCGCCCGCGGCGTCGCGAACGATGCGGCCCAGCCCGTGCGGATTGTCCTTAGTGGCGGTGCCGATAATGCAGGCCGGCCGCGACCGCTCGTATTCGTCTACCAGCTTGGCCAGCGAGTCTCGCCGCATCATCGGCGAGTCGCCCGCCAGCACGATTACCGGCCCCTGGTGGGCCTGCAACTGCTGGCGGCACATCATCACGGCATGGCCGGTGCCCAACTGCTGGGCCTGCTCGACAAACGCCACATTCCGCCGCTCGGCCAGGGCCGCGCGAACCATCTCGGCCCGATAACCTACTACTACTAGCACCGAGCCAACGCCCAACCGCTCGAGCGTATCGAGCACGTAGTCGATCATCGGCCGGCCGCAAACCGGCACCAGGACCTTGGGCAAGTCGGAGTTCATCCGCGTCCCCTTGCCGGCAGCCATGACAATCGCCAGGGTGTTCGTCATCAGCGGTTCCTTGGTAGGTCCGGCGAGCCGAGCCGGACCGGGTTATTTCCAGCGCCGAGCATGCGGCCTCCCGGCGGCCGCGGCCGGTGCCTCGTTGACAGCCCGACACGCCGTTTTAGAATAAACCGTTTCTAGCCGTTGCGGGAGGTCCTTTCGGTGAGCAAGTCGGTCGTCGAAGACTCTCCGGCCCCGGTGCGCCACCCTTGGAGTCCGCCGTTGGAAAGCGCCGTGGAAAAGGCCGACGTGCTGATCGAGGCCATGCAGTGGATCCGCAAGTTCCGCGACAAGATCACGGTGATCAAGTTGGGCGGCAGCGTCATGGAAGACGACGACGCACTGCGGCATCTGCTGCTGGACATCCTGTTCATGGAAACCGTCGGCATGCGGCCGGTCGTGGTCCACGGCGGGGGAGCGGCGATTAATCGGGCCATGGCCGAGGCCGGCCTCGAGCCGCGCTTCATCCAGGGACGCCGCTATACCGACGGGGCCACGCGCGACATCGTCGAACGCGTGCTGGCCTACGAGACCAACGAGTTCATCGCCACCCGCATCGAAGAACTGGGCGGCCGCTCGGCACCGCTCAACTTTCGTCGCATCAACGTGCTGTTCGGCCAGCGCATGACGCTCGAATCTCCCGACGGCCAGCCGGTGGACCTGGGCTACGTGGGGCACGTCACGCGCGTCGACCGCACCACGATCGACAATTTCTGCTACGCCGGCATCGTGCCCGTGATTCCATCGATGTGTCTGGACGAACACGGCGAGAAGCTAAACGTCAACGCCGACACGGCGGCCACCGCCGTGGCCCAGGCGCTGGGGGCCGAAAAGCTCGTGTTCCTCAGCGACGTCAACGGCGTCCGCCGCGACCGGCACGATGCCAACTCGCTGATCGAGTCGCTCTCGGCCGACGAAGCCCGCGAACTGCTCGCCTCCGGTGCCGTCGAGTCGGGCATGATTCCCAAGGTCGAGGCCTGCCTGGAGACGCTCGACAAAGGCGTCCGCAAGATTCACATCATCGACGGCCGGCAGCGGCATTCGCTATTGCTCGAGGTCTACACCAGCAAGGGCGTGGGGACCGAGATTTTCGGCAGCCGCTAGCGCGGAATAGCCGGCCCATTCATGGTCCGTGAACGGCTCATGAATGAACCGGCTAATTCGCTTGATTCGTGGTAACATTTATCCTCGGAGCGTTCCCCATCGTGGCCACTGCAAACGCCGCCGGCCCCACGGCCGTGATCGAACAATTCAAACGCTTCGTCGTTCCCAACTACAACCGCTACCCGGTCTGCCTGGTGCGCGGCGAAGGTTCTTATGTCTGGGACAGCGACGGCGAGCGCTACCTCGACTTGTTTCCCGGCTGGGGTTGCAACCTGCTGGGCCACTGCCCCGAGCCCGTGGTCCGGGCCGTGCAGGAGCAGGTCGCCACGCTGATTCACGTGCCCAACACCTGGTATACCGAGGCCCAGGGGACATGGGCCCAAATGCTCAGCGAGCGCAGCTTTGGCGGGCAGGCCTTTTTCTGCAATTCGGGCACGGAGGCCAACGAAGCGGCCATCAAGCTGGCCCGGCTGCACGCCGGCCCCGGGCGTTACAAGATCATCACCTTCGAAGGTGGGTTCCACGGCCGCACGCTGGGCGCCACGGCGGCCACGGCCCAGCCGAAGTACCACGCCGGCCTGGGCCCGCTGATGGCCGGCTTTGTCTACGCCCCCTTCGGCGACTTGGAAGCGGTGACGCGGCTC
>DATCFX010000802.1:0-8914 GCA_036509275.1 Pirellulales bacterium
GCCGCCAGCCAGCGCGATATTTCGGTCAGCGAGTTTTTCGCCAAAAATCGGCACCTGCTCGGCTTCGACAATCCGCGCAAAGCCTTGCTGACCACCATCAAGGAGGCCGTCGACAACTCGCTCGACGCTTGCGAGGAAGGCGGCATTTTGCCCGAAGTCTGGGTGCATGTCGAGCAAACATCGCCCAACCGCTTCAAGGTGGGCATTCAAGACAACGGCCCCGGAATTGTAAAGGCCCAAATCCCAAATATCTTCGGCAAGCTGCTGTATGGCTCGAAGTTTCACCGCTTGCGGATGAGCCGCGGGCAGCAGGGCATCGGCATCAGCGCCGCCGGCATGTACGGTGTGCTGACCACCGGCAAGCCCGTCAAAGTCATTTCGCGCACCGGACCGAAAAAGCCGGCCCATTACTTCGAAATTCAGATCGACACCAAAAAGAACAAGCCCGAAATTCTCAACGGCAAGGGCGAAGGCGTCGACGTCGATCCGGGCGACGCCGCCCAGATGAAGAAGTTCGGCATCGAATGGACCGACGTGCCGCACGGCACGCGCGTAACCATCGAGCTGGAGGCCAAGTACCAGCGCGGCCGCGGCAGCGTGGACGAATACCTCGAGCAAACGGCCATCGCCAACCCACACGTCACCGTCCACTACAAGGATCCGGACGACCACGAAACCGTTTATGCGCGGGCCACCGATCACTTGCCGCCCGAGCCCAAGGAGATCAAGCCGCATCCGTATGGCGTCGAGTTGGGCATGCTGGTGACGATGCTGCAAGCCACGAAGGCCAATACGCTGGCGCAGTTTCTGACCGACAGCTTTTCGCGCGTCAGCCCGGCCGTGGCCCGAAAAATCTGCGAAACCGCTGGGCTGACCCCCCGCACGCGGACTGCGAAGATTGGCCGGATCGAGGTGGAAAAGCTGTTCAAGGCGATCCAGGAAACCAAGATTCCCGCTCCGGCCACCGACTGCCTGGTGCCGATCGGCGAGCAATTGCTGCTCAAAGGTCTTTCGCACGTGGTGAGCGGCGAGTTTTACGTGGCTGCCACGCGGCCGCCCAGCGTGTATCGCGGCAACCCGTTTCTGATCGAAGTGGCGCTGTCTTATGGCGGCCAGGGCGCCGCCACGCGCGTGTCGCTCGAGACGCTGACCGAAATGCTGGGCGAGACCGACGCTCGCACGTTGCGGCAATTCTTAATGACGCATTTTTCCGGCGTCGGCAGCGACGGCGCCGAGCGGATTCTGAAAGAAGCCGAACTGGGCAATCGGGCCAGCCCCGCCAAGCTCAAGCCGGCCGAAATCGCGAAGCTGCACACCGCCATGCGGAGCGTGAATCTGGACGAGGGGCAAACCATGTCGGTGATGCGGTACGCCAACCGCGTGCCGCTGCAATTCCAGCCCGGCGCGTGCGCCATTACGCAGGCGATTATGAATACGAATTGGCGCAGCTACGGTCTGAGCCAGTCGCGCGGCTCGCTGCCCAGCGGGCCGGTGACGATGCTGGTCCACATGGCCAGCGTGTGGGTCCCCTTTACCAGCGAATCGAAGGAGGCGGTGGCCAGCTATCCCGACATTCAGCGCGAGCTGCGGCTGGCCTTGCAGGCCGTGGGCCGCAAGCTGGCCATGTTCGTCCGTCGCCGGCAGCGGGTCAAACAGGAAGGCGACCGCCGGCAGGTTTTTCTGCGCTATCTGGGCGAAGTGGCCCAAGCCACGGCCGATATCAAGGGCATCGACGCGGGCCCGCTCTACGAGCGGCTGATGGCCGTGGCCAAGAAAAAGACCGCGCAGGCCGATGTCAAATTCGACAAGCACGGCCGGCCGGTGGATGACGAACTGGACGCCGAGGATTTTGGCGACAACGTGTTGATCGTCGCCCCGAACCCTCCCGCCACGGCGGTTAAAACCGCCAGCTAAGCCCGCTGCGGTTAAAACCGCCGGCTAGCCGGGCATGCGGCCTTCGGCCAGTTCGCGGTCCCAGTCATCCATCAGCGGCCAGTCGATTGCGCAGGTGCCGAAGTCGGCCATGTGCAGGTAACCATCCAGCCGGGCGATCGTCTGATCCAGCAGCTTGTCGTCTTTGCGAAAGATCGGGCCGTGGCTGGGCAGCAGCCACGTTACGTCCGACTCGCGTATCCGCCGCAGCGATCGCAAAAAGGCCCGAATGTCGCTCCCGTGATGAGCGTCGATCACGCCCACGCAGCCGTCGCGATAGATATTGTCGCCGCTGAACAACAGCTCGCCCAGGCGGAACGAAAGCTGGCTGTCGGTATGGCCGGGCGTGTGCCAGACTTCGAGTTCGAGCCTGCCGACGGGGATCTTGTCCCCCTCGTCGACGAGGCTGTCGAGTTTGACGGGGGGCATCGGCATCTCGATGTTCTGAGCCGCAATCTGGGCGAACGTCTTGATGCGGTCGCCCTCGGCCAGGGGCGTAGCAGCCAGCGGATGGCCGATGATCGGCGCTTTAAGAATCTGCTTGAGCTTGGCCAACCCCTGGATATGGTCCACGTCGGCGTGCGTGGCGATGATCGCTTTGCAGTTCGACAGCGGAAAATCCATCTGCCGGATCATTTCCACGATCTCGTCGACCGTCTCTTCGTAACCGATGTCGATCAGCACCCATTCGCTGCCCTCGTACACCAGGTAGACATTGCAGCCGAGCCGTTCGCCCGCCTGGTGATTGATTTCAATCACATTTGGGAAGATCGGTCGCCGCTCCAGCATAAAAGGTCCTTACGGCTTGAGGGAAAAGGTCACCCGCCTGGCGCCGGGCTCAATCTTAGAACTCACCTCCAACCGCGACAAGCGGCCTAGCCGGCAAGAAGATGCAGGAGGAAGCAAAAAGACCTGAACAGAAAGACGCAAAGTGCGCGTAAGGATCGAACGAAAAATAACTTCTCCGCAAACCCCTCGCCCCTTGCGGGAGAGGGCAGGGAGAGGGGCCGGCAAAAACCGAAGTTATTTTTCGGCCGATCCTTGGTGGCACTCTTTGGTCATGGGTTATGGCTGGTTTCCCGGCCAATGTCGTAGTCTCGCGCAATGGCCGCCAGGCCTTCTCGATACGACGGAAATGCGAATCGCGGAGCCAATTCGGCCCGTAGTCGGGCATTGCCGATCCGCTTGTTGGCGGCCGCGCGATGCGCAGCCGGCGCCTCGGGCGACGTGTTGAAACTCGGCGGCGCGGCGTGCAGCAGTCGCGCCAGTTCGGCATAAAAGGCCGCGCGCTCGACCGGGCAACCATCGCTCACCAGGTACGTGCGCGGCGGCCGGCCGCGCTCGTCGGCCGCCAATACGGCCCGCGCCGCGTCGTCGACATGAACCAGGTTCAAAAACCCCTGGGCCGGCGCTTCCAGCGGCCGGCCTGCGACCAGTGTTTGCAAATACGGCAAGCGGTCGGGCCCGTAAATGCCGGCCATCCGCAGCACAATCGCTTTGGCGCTCCAGCGGCTTCCGGCCAGCAGTTGCTCGGCCGCCAGGCAAGCCCGGCCACCGGGCCGCTCCGGCTCGCAAACCGATTCCTCGGTCACCCAGCCGCCGGCAAAATCGCCGTAAACGCCGGTCGAGCTGACGTAGATCAACTTCCGCACGCACTCGGGCAGCGCGGCGAGCAAATTCTCCAGGCCGCCGACATACACCTGCTCGATCGACGCGGCCGCGCGCCGGTCGTGGCCGACCGCCCAGAGCACGGTATCGGCGGCCGGCAACGAGGCCAGCGAACCGGCATCGAGCACGTCGGCAATGATCGGCCGATAGCCCAACTGCTCGAACCGGCGTGCGCGATCCGTAGAGCGTGTGGTGACCCAAACCTCATGACCGGCCGCGTGCCATTGCTCGGCGACGCGCAGCCCCAGGTATCCGCAGCCGACAATGAGCTTTGGCATCAAGCGTGTTCGATCGAAAGCATTTAGCCGTCGCATACATGCGACGAGTTAGTCGTCCAAGCCGCGCAGATCTCGCGGCCCCGCGCGCGGCGATTCCAGGTACGCGGTCAGCATAATCTGGGCGGCCAGCATGTCGAGCCGCGCCTTGCGTTTCTTTTTGGTCAATTCGGCCCCTTCCAGATGGGCCAGGGCCTCCTTGCTGGTGAAACGCTCATCGAAATACTCCACATCCAGGCCGGTGATCTCGGCCAGCCATTTGCCGAACGCCCGGGCTTCGATCGATTTCTGGCTTTCGTAGCCCGACAAATGCACTGGCAAGCCCACCACAAACGCCTGCACGCCCTCTTCCTTGACCAGCCGGCGAAAGTATTCGGCGTCGGCCGTGAGGCTTTTGCGCGTGTAGTTTTCGTACGGGCTGGCCAGCGTCTGGCGACTGTCGCACAGCGCGACGCCGATGCGGACGGTGCCGTAATCGATGCCCGCAAGTCGTCCGGTCGGCATGCAGGCACCATGTTCTCGCGGCCAAGGGCAAACTAAGATAACTGCCAGATCCGTCACCGCCAGAAATTGTACGAGCCCCGAGCGCACTCGCGAGGGGGAACTTCACCCCGGTTCAAGAATGCCGACATGCTACATGCCGTGATCATGGCTGGCGGCGCGGGCAGCCGCTTCTGGCCTGAAAGCCGCGAGGCCCGTCCCAAGCAACTGCTGCCGCTGCTGGGGCAGAAATCGATGATCCGGGCCACACTCGACCGGCTGGGCGCGCTGGTCCCGCGCGAGCGGATGCTGGTCGTCACCACGCGCATGCTGGCCCAGGCCATCGCCGACGAATTGCCCGACCTGCCGCGCGCCGGCGTGCTGGCCGAGCCCTGCCGGCGCGACACGGCCGGCTGCATCGGGCTGGCGGCGGTCGAGATTCTGGCGCGCGATCCGGACGCCCTGCTGATCGTGCTGCCGGCTGATCATGCCATCGGACCGACCGCCGTGTTTGTGCAAGCGCTGGGCCAGGCCGTGCGGCTGGTCGAGGCCGACCCGCGGCGGATCGCCACGTTCGGCATCCGCCCCAATTATCCGGCCGAAAGTTTCGGCTACATCGAGCGCGGCGCCCCGCTGCCCGAGGCCGAGCCCGGCACGGCGGCGTTTACGGTCCAGCGGTTCCATGAAAAGCCGCGCATCGACGTGGCGCGCGAGTATCTGGACAGCGGCCGGTTCTATTGGAACTCGGGCATTTTTGTGTTTCGCGCCGCGACCATTCTTGATGAGCTGGCCGCCCAGCGGCCGGCCTTGCACCGGGGGCTGCAAGCGATTGCCGCCCACATTGGAGCAGCCGATTATCCGGCAGTGCTCGAGCGGGAGTTTGCAGCGCTGGAGCGGATCTCGATCGATCGGGCCGTGATGGAACATGCCCGGCAGGTGGTGGTGATCGAAGCGTCCTTCGACTGGGACGACCTGGGTAGTTGGCAGGCACTGGCCCGGCTGGCGGGGCACGACGAGCACGGCAACACGGTGGTCGGCCGGCACGTCGGCGTGCGGACCGAAGGCACGATCGTCCACGGCGCCCCGGATCATCTGATCGCCACCGTGGGTTTGCGCGATTGCCTGATCGTCCACACGCCCGACGCCACGCTGGTGGCCAACAAGCACGACGAGGAGGCGATCCGCCAGGTCGTCGAGCTGCTGCGCGAAAAAGGTTGGCTCGACTATCTTTAGTGCCGCTAGCGCTGCTGCCGGCGCTGCTGGCAGAACCGGGCAATCGCTCTCGAAACCGGCCGGGCTTTCCGTTAGGCTGAAGGGCGATCTTCAGCCCTCGGGATTCTCCGTCCGATGCCTACCGTGCGACCACCCAAACCGTCGTTCCGGCCGCGCTACGATCTGCGCCCGCTGGTGCGCCGCGTGTGTCTGACCGTCTTGATCGCCGTGAGCTGCTGCCTGCGGGTCGTCCGAGGCGACACCGACGACGAAATGCCAATCGGCGGCATGCCGAATGTCCCCTCGCAGACGCTGGGCGGCCAGCAGTGGTGGGGCGACGAAATGTGCTTTCACGCCTGGCGCGTGCAGCGCCACGTGCTCACCGGTCACTGCCGGCTGCTGGACGACGCCAATCGCCGCCGCGCCTGGGGCACGTACGAATACTGTCAGGCCCGACTGATCGAAATGCGCGACAAGCAAGGCCTGCCGCCGATGCAGGGCAAGGTCGTCATCCTGCTGCACGGCATGTTTCGCACCCGGGCGTCGATGCACAAAATGGCCGACTACCTGGAAACCCACGGCGACTACGCCGTGCTGCGCGTCAGTTATCCCAGCACGCGCGCTAGCCTCGACGAACACGCCCGGGCTTTGGCCACGATCATGGCCGGCCTGGGGCCGCAGGTGACCGAGATCGACCTGGTCGCGCACAGCCTGGGCAACCTCGTCGTGCGCTGCTACTACCATCAACAGGCCGCCGAAAGCAAAACCGGCGCCGACCCGCGCATCCGCCGGCTGGTCATGCTCGGCCCGCCCAATCATCCGCCGGCCCGGGCTCGCCGTTTCGCCGACAATCCGATGCTCGGCGGACTGTATCAACTGGTGCTCCCCGAGACGGGCAACGACCTGGCCTACGGCTATCCCTGGGCCGAAGGCAAGCTGGCGACGCCCCTCTGCGAGTTCGGCATCGTGGCCGGCGGCAAGGGCGACGGCCGCGGTTACCGCACCAGCCTGCCGGGCGACAACGACGGCACCGTCACGATTCTCGAAACGCGGCTGCCCGGCGCCAGCGACTTCGCGGCCTTGCCCGTGCGGCACACGTTCATGATGAACGATCCGCAAGTCGAGCGCTACGTCCTGGCATTTCTGAACGACGGATATTTCCTCTCGGCCGAGAAGCGGCAGGCGATTCCGAAGGAAATGATGCATGACCAGGTACGGGCCGCGAGCCGAGCGGCCCAAGGATCCGCGAGCGATTAGTGCTCCTGGCCCGGCTCGGCTCGCCGGGCCTACGGGCGTCGATGCTTTGCATCACTGCGCGCCCCGCAGCACGGTGACCCAGCCGGCGACCGGTTCGCCATATTCGTAGCGCAAGATCTCGTCGGTTTGGCTCACCAGGCGGCAGTCTGCCGCCTGGGCCGCGGCCAGGAGGTGATCTTGGTGATGGGCGAATCGGCCCGAGGCGGTGAGACAAAAGGGTGCCGCCGCGCCTTTTTCGACGGTAAAGCCCAGTAAGCCTCCGGGTGCCAAATGCCGCGCGGCCGCGGGCAAGACCTGGAGCAAATCGCCGAAATAAATGAGCGTGTCGCAGATGCCAATCACGTCATACTGCTCGGCCGGCTCGCGATTCAGCCACGCGGTCAATTCGGCTGTTTCCAGTCGATCGTAGATGCCTCGCTGCTGCGCGCGCTCGATCATTGCGGCCGAAAGGTCGACGCCCACAAGCCGTCGTGCGATGGGCTTGAGCTGCCGGCCAAACAGCCCGGTGCCGCAACCCGCGTCGAGGGCGACGAGATCGCGGCGTCCCGCCAGGGCGTCGGCCAGCGCCGCGAACAACAGCTCCGGCGCGCGATAAGCGAGGTCGTCGCACATGTTCTGATCGTAGTACGCGGCAAAATGCCCGTAGAGCTGCTCAATGCAGCGATCCGATGCCCGGGCCGGCGGCGTTTCGTCGCCGAGCGCAATCAGCAGGTGCTCCACTTCGGCATCGTCGGGAAACGACGCTTGATAACGCTCGTACGCAGCGCGTGCATTCGCCCGCCGGCCGACGATATGGGCCAACTCGCCGAGTTGATACCAGCGCTGCGGGTCGCCGGGGGCCAACTCGGTGGCCCGCTGTTGGCAGAGAAACGCCGCCAGAACCTGGTCCGAATTACGCAGCTCGACGGCCAGCTTGCTCAACTCGTCGGCCGTCGGAGCCGGAGATTCTGGTGCAATTGCCGCGTCGACCAATAGCTCCTGCTGGGCGGCTTGAGTCATCCACTCGGCACAGGCGGTCGCACGCGGTTGGCCCACTAAAGGCACGACGCGCTCGAGGATGTCGTCGCTCGTTCGTCGGCCGTCGGCAAGTTCGACAATCAAGGCGGCCGCGGCATTCAGCCGATGCAAGCGCTCGGTCCGAATGTCGTAAGCCAGATACCCATCCTCGCCCGGCGCGATCAGCACGGTTGGCTTGAGCAAAGGCCGCATAAAAAACCCGAATAGACTGACAGCCAAGGAACCGGGTGCATTCCCTGGCTGTCGCAGAGGTGACGGGGATCAAGGTCGAGCCGGTTGGCTACTGGCCGTTACCGTTACCGTTACCGTTGCCTTTCCCTTTACCCTTGCCTTTACCCTTTCCCTTGTCCTTTCCCTTGCCCTTTCCCTTGCCCCCGCTACCACCACCGCCCCCGCCGCCGCCTCCTCCACCACCACCGCCGCCGCCTTGGGCCAGCAATTGCGACGCGGGTAGTGCCAGTGCACTGGCGGCGGCTCCCGTCACCAGCAGGTTGCGAAGAAAAGTGCGGCGGCTGGGCGAAACGCCCTCGATGGCCGCATCCACTGGGTCACGCTTCTGTTCCGGCATGCTCATGCTCCGTAAAAAAGGGAACTCGATCAGGGCGAGCCGTCCAGCAACGCGCGCGGTCGCGCGCTGACCTATAAACCGGAAAACCCGTGCCCCTGAGGACAATCGCCGGGCGGAAATCTGCGAAAACGTGCTCCTGCCTTGCCCGCCACATGCAGCAGCGAAAATGGGCGACGGCTAGGGATCATTTTACGCGCCGACTACGTTAGATATGTGGGTTTCTCGATCGTGCGGGAGCGTTCCTGCTTCTGCGCCAGTTCCTCCGCGTCGAGCGCAAACAGCGGGCTGATTTCCACGTCGATACGATCGGCCACGCTCACGCCGGCGGCTTTTAGCCAGGAGCGGTGCAGAGCGACCATCTGGCAGTGGACGCTCTCGGGCGAGTCACGCTCGGAGCCGGGGGCGTTTTTCAGCGGGGCGAAGGCCTGGCTCGCATCGGCCTCGACGACGATGCCGTTGCGCGCGGCCGGCAGCAGGTCGAAAATAAAGCGCTCGAACTTGATGG
>DATCFX010000803.1:0-3707 GCA_036509275.1 Pirellulales bacterium
AGCCGATGTTGCCAAGCTGGCAAACCGTGGCCGAGCGGTGCCCGATCTCGACGTCGCAAATCGGACGCGTGCGCTGCCGCACGGCAGCCAGCCAATTGCGGTAATGATTGTCCGACGGCGCGACGTGGAACTCGTCGGCCGTGGTCTTGTGCTCGGCAATCGTCGCAGGCGTGGTCTCCAGCTTTTTGCGATCGACGTACAGCGTGCCGCGGGTGCCCTCGAACGTGCAGCCGTTGGGGCCGCCGTGAAACATCACGATGCCGTTGGCATACGTGAACTTCAATCCCGTGATCGCATCGCCGCTGGGCGGCTCGACGAGCACCGGGCCGCTCTGGTCCATCCCCAGCGCCCATTGAGCGATGTCGAAGTGATGTGCGCCCATGTCGCTCAAGCCCCCGCCGCCGTATTCGCGATATTTGCGCCAGGCGGGAAAATGCTTGTGGATGCCTTGCGGACAAAGGATCTGGTTGTAGCCTCGGGCAGGCGACGGCCCCTGCCAGAAGTCCCAATCCGTGCCGGCAGGCAGCGTTTCGGTCGGCAGATCGCAAGGCACGGCCGGCCCGCCGACGCCGACGCGCACCACCTTCACCTCGCCGATGTGGCCGTTGCGCACCAGTTCGACGGCATGGCGGAACAGCCCACCGAATTCGCTCCGCTGCTGGCTGCCGGTCTGAAAGACAATATTCTTTTCCCGCGCCGCCGTGACCATCGCCCGGCCTTCGGCAATCGTAAGCGAGAGCGGCTTTTCGCAGTAAATATCCTTGCCGGCCCGCGCGGCCGCGATGGCCGGAATTGCGTGCCAGTGGTCGGGCGTGCCGATCACCACGGCGTCGACCTGGCCGGTCGACAAGAGCTGCCGAAAATCGCCAAAAGCCTGGCAGCCGCGATACGATCCCTGGCCCGACTGCCTGGCGTAGGCCTCGTTGGCCGTGCGCTGTGCGTCGTCGCGGCGCGTGGTCTCGACGTCGCAGACGGCCACGACTTGCACGTCCGGAAACTTCAGCAGCCGTTTCAAATGCCCGCGCGATTGATAACCGATGCCGATGAATCCAAGTTGGATCCGCTCGTTGGCGGCCGCAAAAGCCCGCGGCGAACCGGTAGCGCATGTCGCGGCGGCCAGCGCTGCAGCGGTCGAGTGACCCAGAAAACGACGACGGTTGACTAACAGGCGCATCGGCGAGGCTCCCGGCAGGCGTGGATCTTGGAGGGACGGCATTTCGCGGCAGGCTAGCGCCGGCATTATCATCCAGCCGCCAGCACGCCGCAACCGGCGCCTATCGGCACAAAAAAGGATTGCCGCCGGTGCTAGCAATGCCACGCCCCGCGCACACCGGGAATTGCACAAAAATCGAACAGCCGGTTAGCAAATTGCCAACTCCCGGGCACGAATCCAGGCGTGCTTATGTCTTGAGTTGATTTACTGGGATGGATCGCATCGTCGTTTTTCGCAACAACTATCGCCGGCTCGAAAGCAGCCGACTGCGACAATTGCAGCGCGACCCATTTGTGCATACCTTCATTGGCATCGAAAGTGCTTTGCGTTGAGGCGCCTGCCGATGTGGTGGAGTATCGGACGCTGGGGCACGGACCTGTCTTGATGGCTGTTCAGCCGAATTGACCGCGCGTTTTGACTCTGCTCGTCGTGCTTTGACGGCCAGTTCCATTCTCAATTTCGAAACCAGGGGGCAGTTGGCATGCAAGCCAACCATGCGCGCACGCTCGTGCGCCAGGCAGATTCTCCAGGCTGCGGCGCGGGCCGTTTCCAATTTGTCGATGCGCTGCGCGGATTGGCAGCGCTCAGCGTCGCGGCCTATCACATCAGCCGCTATGGACCGCTGGCGCATGCCGCCGAGCATTCGATTCCCGACTTCGTGCAATTGCTGCTCAAGCACGGCTGGATCGGCGTGCAAATCTTTTTCGTCATCAGTGGGTTTGTCATCGCCTACAGCCTGCGCCGCGCGGCGGTCACCCCGCGCTTCATCGGCCAGTTCGCCCTGCGGCGTTCGCTGCGCCTCGATCCGTCGTACTGGACCACGATCGTACTCGTGCTGGTTCTCTCCTCGCTGTTGCCGGCGAGTTTTGCCGAGCCCGCTTCGGCCGATCCGCTGAGCGCGGGCCAGTTGGTCGCGCATGTGGGCTACCTGCAAAACGTGCTGGGCTACGAGAACTTATCGGTGGGTTTCTGGACGCTGTGCATCGAGGTGCAGTTCTATCTGATGTTCGTCGTGCTGTTGGGCGTGGCACAGTGGACGGCCGGCGGCGCGGCCGGGGCTGATCGCGCCTGCTATCAGCGGCTGTTGGCGCTGTTGGCGCCCGTGGCCATAGCGTCGCTGTTTTACTTCGGCCGGCAACGCGCGAGCGACGCGTGGCTGGTGCATTTCTTCTCGATGTTCTTCCTGGGCATGCTCGTCTGCTGGAGCCTGGAAGGCAAAATCTCGCGACTCTGGTTCGGCCTGTTCGCCGCCTTGATGGCCGCGAGCCTCACCGTTCACTGGTCGCTGGACATTACCGTGGCGCTGCTGACCGGCTTGTCGGTTTACCTGGTCGGCCGCGCGGGGCATCTGCACGATTGGCTCGGCTGGCGGCCGCTCCAGTATCTCGGCCGGATTTCTTACAGCCTGTATCTGATCCATTATCCCACCAGTTGCCTGGTCACAGCGCTCGGTCGAGAGTTGACCGGCGACGCTCCGCTGCCGGCGGCCGCGTGGCTGGCCGTGTCGCTGGTGGCCAGCATCGGTGCAGCGCATCTGTTGTACGTGCTGGTCGAACGGCCGAGCTTGGAGTTCTCACGCCGCATCGGCGCGCCCGATTGGTCGTGGCAACCGCTGCGGCGGGCCCTGCTGCCTGCCGCGATCGCGCGTGCCTGGCAGCGGCCGGCAGGCCGCGTGGCCGCGGAGGAATAAACTTAGCCCCCACGGGCAAACCGTGCCCGCCAGCAAGCTGGCATTGCCATTTTTCGGACCGCGCCGATAGACTGCCCGCCGGGCGAAGAAGTCACCCAGCTACGGAGGGCGGGCGATGCGCACGCGGTGCATGGCGGCGGCGGGGCTTTTGATCGTCGGACTGGCGGTTCAGCCGGGCCGGGCGGGCGAACCTCTGGCGAAGGCCACAAAGCCCACGGCCGCAAAGCCCACGGCCGCAAAGCCCACGGCAGTCGAGCAAACGCCCGCCGGGCATCCACTGGAGCGGCCGGTCGCCAAGCCTTGGCGTACGCACCGCGACGCGGGCCATCTGCCGCTGCTGGATCCGGCCCATTGGCAGTTTGTTGGCCGCCAGACCTTTTCGCCCGACGAGATTCGCCGCGCTGTCGCCCGCGACGACGACGTGCTGCTGGCCACGCACCCGGCAGCACCGGCCGACGAGCTCGATCAACTGCCGCCCCTGCTCGCGGCAAAAGTGCTCGACGGCTATCTGGCCGCCGGCTTTCCGCAAGCGAAGGTGCAAGCGCGTCGCGAAGGCGAACAGATCAAGATCGAGATTGTCGAGGGCTTGCGGCTGAATGCCGGCCCGATCGAAATCACCGGCGCCAAGTCGCTGGACGTGAAACGATTGCTGGCGCGGCTCAGCGAACCATACATCCCCGAGAGCGCCAACCCCGGGGCTTTCGAACAGAATATCGACGGCACAACCCGAATTGTCTGGCTCAAAGGCAGCTCGTTCCAGCGACTGAAGGACCCGGCTTGGGAGATTGGCAAGCCGGCCCGACT
>DATCFX010000804.1:0-8207 GCA_036509275.1 Pirellulales bacterium
TTGCAGGTGTCGCAGGTGACTTTCACGAATTCGGCTCCGAGAAACAGGACGGCCGCCGCGTAGTAGACCCAGACCATCATGGCGATGAAAGTGCCCACAACGCCGTAGGCGCTGTAACGGCCGCCGATCACCAGCGCGGCCAGCACCTGGCGGCCGATCTCCCAGACGACGGCCGTGAGGAAACCGCCCGGCGCCGCGTCGCGCCAGCGCACCGTGGCGCGCGGCAGCGTCTTGAAAATGGTGGTAAACAGCAACGAATTGAAGGCCACGATCGACAAAGCCCGCAGGGCGCGCCAGCCGGTTTGGGCGAACATCGAACCCGGAACGTAGGAGGCGACCGTGGCCAGCACCATGCCCATCACGAACGACGCCACGACCAGCACGCCCAAGCTCAGCAGCATCAAGAAGGCCTTGAGGCGGTCGACCAGCACTCGGTGAATCCAGGCGAAAAAAGTAGTGTGCTGCACCGGGCCGACGTTCCAGATGCGATCGAAGGCGGAGTCGATCTGTGCAAACAGGGCCATGGCGCCCAGCAGCAGGGTGACGATGCCCAGCGGGCCGCCGAGGGAGGCCTGGTTCTTGACGGCTTCGATAATGCCTTCGATCTGCCTGGAAAATTCCGGCGAAGTGCTTTGGGTAATCAGGTCGAGCATCGCTTTTTGCTCGGCATGCGCGGACTCCGAAGCGCGGAGCACAAAGCCAATCCCCGAGAGCAGCACCAGGACCAGCGGTAAGAACGAGAACGCGGCGTAATACGCCACCGCGGCAGCCAGCGTCAGGCCGTCGTCGTTCTGCCAGTGGTCAATCGTCTGGGAAAGCACGCCCCAGATCCGGCCCAAAACTCGTCGCATGACGCGCGCTCCGAAGCCCAGGAAAGGCTCGACCCCCGAATAACTTCGGTTCTTTCCGGCCCCGTCCCGTACCTTCTTCCGCAAGGGGAGGGGAGGTTGTGGGGAAGTTATTCTTTGGGGCGATCTTTATGCGGCCGAGGTCTGGGCTGGCTCCAGCGCGCTGCCGGTGTCATTGACCAGCGCCGTGAGCCGCTCCAGCATGCTGACCAGCTCGGGCGGCGGGGGTTCCGTTTGCTCCAGCGCGGCCCGCATGGTGGCGATGCGCCCCTGCAGCGCGACCAAATTGAGCGCGAGATCGGGCGGCGAGTTGGTGCGCCGGAGCCAGTGGGCGAAATAAATCTGCAGCGCCACGGCGATCGGCGGCCCGATCACCAGCCCCACCAGTCCAAATAGTTCGGCCAAGGCCAACGCCACCAGGGCGGCCAGCAGCGAGTTGTAGCGGCGGCTGTTGAAGAGCCGCGGCTCGACGACTATTTTCAGCAGCAGGAAAATACCCAACGTATACACGCTGGCGGCCACGGCCAGGCCCGCTCCGCCCTGCAAGCCCACAAACCAAGCGGGAACCGCAGCCAGGATCACGCCGAACCAGGGGAGCAGGCAGGCCAGTGCGCCGATCATCGTCAGCAGGGCCACGTAGTCCAACCCCAGACAATAATATCCGCCGGCCAGCAACAGTCCGCCGACAATCGATTGAACCACTTCGCTGCGCAAGTAGGCGCCGACGCCGGACTCGATCTCGTGCCACATGCCGCGCATTTCGGCGCGAAGATCGCCGGGCACCAGCGAGAGCCACAGGCTTTCGAAGTGTACCCGGTCGAGGCTCCAATAAATGCTGAGCACGAGCACCAGGATCACGCGGATCACGTTTTCGAACACGTTCCAGGTGAGGCCCACGGCCGCTTGTGCCAGGCTCAACCCGCGGTCGCCGCTGAAGGTTTCGCTCATGGCGGCCGGGGCGGGCAAGCGGCTGGCCAGGGCCTGCTCGAACACCGTGCCTTGCGACCAGCGGTTGGTGACCTGCTCGTAGCCTTTCAGCAAGAGGTTGCTCGCGTGGCGGGCCTCCCGGACCAGCGGGCTGCCAACCAGCAGCACCAACGCCGCCACTAGCGTTAGCCCCGTAAAGTAGGTAACCACCAGGGCGGCGGCTTTGGGCCAGCGGTGGCGGACCAATTCGTCGACCGTGGGCCGGACCGCCGCGGCCACGGCCAGCGACACGACAAATAGCACCACGCCCTCGCGAATCTGCCAGAGCATGACGGCGATGCACAGCGTCGCCAACACCATTGCCACGTTTCGCGCTAAGCGTCTCATGAAATCGGCTCCAACGCGGGCTGATCGGCGACGGCCAGCGCCTGATCCAGTTCGAGGACGATCGCCTCGATGCGGTCTTCGAAACCTTCCAGCAAGGTTTCGTTGGCCTGCTCGCGCTGCCGCACTTGTTTGCGCACGTCGCGCGCCAGGTCTTGGGCTTCGTAGCGCAGCCGGCTGAGCTTCGTCCGTCCCTCCGGGATCGTTTCCAGGGCAGCGACATCGAGGACAAAACGGTTCAGCAGCGTCTGCACGATCGCCGCCAACGGAATGGCCAGGATCGCGCCCAGCGGCCCGATCAGTGCCCCGAAGGCCACGATGGCCAGCAACGTGACGATGGCGTTGATGCCGACCGAGCGGTCCATCACGCGGGGCACCAACACGTAATTCTCGATCTGCTGGATCGCGGTGTTGGCCACCAGTACCCAGATGGCCATCGAGGGCGCTTCGGCCAGCGCCGTCAGCAGGGCCGGCACCGCACCCAACACCGGCCCGAAGATGGGAATCGCCTCCAGCACGCCCACCATGCAAGCCAGCGCCAGGGCTTGCGGCAACCCGATGATCAGATAGGCCACCAGGGCCAGCGAGCCGACGATCACGCACAGCAGGCTCTGCCCGCGAATATAGGCTCCTAATTTTTCCTGGAGCATGGTGAAGACTTCGCGGCCGGTGTTGCGCTTGTCGGCAGGCAGCCATAACAACAGTGCCCGCACGGATCGATCGCCTTCCAACGACCAATAAAATGCCAACAGCACCGTCAACATAGCCGCCAGCACCCCCCAGCCGATTTGGCCCAGATAACCGAAGGTTTCGACCAGGCGGTCCAAGGGCGCCGCAGGCGCGGCCGGCGTCTCCGGCTGCGATCCGGTGGGAAGTGCTTTGCCGACGCCGCGCAACACGCGACTGTGAGACTGAGACAAGTTCTCGCGGAGGTTTTCGTAGTGCTGTGGCACTTTTTGCGAAACGGTGATGACCTGCTCGGCCAGCACGGGCGCAATCGTCACCAGGCCGCCGAGAACCACGGCCAGCATGAGGCTGTAGACCAGAATCGTGCCAGGCAGGCGCCCGATGCGCCAGCGCTCGGCGCGCGCCACGAGCGGTTCCACGGCGGTCGACAAGACCAGGGCAACAAAAGCCAAGACCAACACCCGATTGACCAGATAAGCCAGCCAAAACAGGCCCATCAGCAGCACGACGACCATGGTTGCCGGGATCACTTGGCGCGGAGTCCAAGCGACAAACGGTTTTTCGAACAGATTGGGGCCGCTCATGGTGTGCGTCTTGCGCTGCTAGGGCCGGCGAGAAGGAATCGCATCCGAAGATCTGCCCAAGGCGATTCGGCCAGATGGTTGCTCCGCGTTCCGTGTGGCTGGCTGACTTCCTGGAGAGTTCCAACCGTCAGCGCGCAGCAAAACAACTCACGCATCGGCACAAGATACCAGTCGACAGGCGGCAAAGCACGCCCGTCATTCGAAGTCCTGATCCTGGTCCTGCCAGCCGCAGTTGAAAGGTGAATCGTGGTCATCGCCGGCGAGCACCTTGGACGCCCGATCCAACATTCCGCGAACTTCATTGCGGGGTAAATGCGGGCTGAAAGCAATATAGCCTTCTTCAGCCTGGATTTCGCCTGTCGGAACACATATCAGCACAAAATCTATGGGCCGCTTGGCCAACTCGGCAATGATCTGTTCGGTGGTCGCCAATTCGAGGTCTAACATGGCATGCACCTTTCGTGTCAACGTCTCCGCCGCCGCTGGGATGCGATCACAAGCAGCATCGGCTCACAATCGGCCGCATATTTTGTGCCAAACCGTGCGAGCTGACGCCGCCTGCTCGCGCCGGCTACGGCAAAGGTTCGGCACCCAGTTCGGCCCCTGTTCAGAACTGTCGCGCAAAGCCAACGTCTTAGCCTTATGCCGGCCGCACTTCCAAGGCGCGCAGTGCCGGAGCGAGCCGCTCCAATTGAGCCTCGAGCACCTGCACCGCGCCGGCCAGTGAGTCCCTCTGGCCGGTCGCGGCCAGCGATTCTACGTGCGAGGCCGCCGCCGCCGGACCCTTGGCCATGAAGTGCCCGAGCGAACCTTTCAGCGTATGCGCTGCCCGCCGAACTTGGGCCAGTTCCTGGGACTCCAGCCCAGCGTGAATGGCCGCCAGGCATTTGGGATATTCTTCCAGGAACACCTCGGCCAGATCGCGCAGCAAGTCTTCATCACCGTTCAGCCGCAAGACGGCCGCGTCCCAGTCCAGCGCCTCGGTTTCCTGCGGCTCGGGCAGCGGCCCGCCATTGCCCGAAGGCTCGGCCCGCGCGGTTTGGCGGAACTGTCCTTCGATGGCGGCAAACAGCTCGTGCGGGCGAACTGGCTTGGAAACATAGTCGTCCATACCGGCGGCCAGGCAGCGCTCGCGGTCGCCTTTCATGGCATGGGCCGTCATGGCAATGACCGGAACGTGCCGGCCATCCTCGGATTCCTGGGCGCGAATCGCCGCCGTGGCCTCGAAGCCGTCCATCTCCGGCATCTGCACGTCCATCAGCACCAGGTCGTAGTCATCGGGATTGAACTTGGCCAGGGCCTCGCGGCCGTTGCCAGCCACGGTCACCTGGTGCCCGCGCTTGGCCAGAAATCGCAGCGCCACTTTCTGGTTCACGAGGCTATCTTCGGCCAGCAAAATCCGGAGTCCAGACGAGGCCTGGCAGCAGGCTGGCGACGAGGCCGGAGCCGGGGCGCAACGTTCGTGATCCGAGTCGAGGGCAAACACGATGGCATCGAACAATTCCGACTGCTTGATCGGTTTCATCACAAAGCCGGCGATGCCCACTTCGCCACAGCGGCGAATGTCGTCCATCTGCAAGCCGGACGTCAGCAGCATCACGGCCGAACCGATCGGTAGCCCGTGTTCGACCATCTTTTCGAACAGGGCAAAGCCGTCGGAATCCGGCATGTGCGAATCGATCAGCGCCAGCGGATAGGACCGGCCGTCGCGGACCGCCGCCTCGAGCGTCTCCAGCGCCGAGCGTGCCCCGTCGACGACCGTCGGCCGCAGGTTCCAGTTTTCGAGCATCTCGGCCAGCACCAGCCGGCTGGTGGCGTTGTCGTCCACGACCAGCACGCTGAGCGGCTCGCCGTCCCAACGGGCATCCTGGGCGCCGGCACCGGGGTTGCCGAAGCGGGCCGTGAAATGGAAATGGCTGCCCACGCCCGGCGTGCTTTCGACCCACATCCGGCCGCCCATCAACTCGGCCAGGCGGCTGGCGATGGCCAGGCCCAGGCCCGTGCCGCCGTAACGGCGCGTGGTCGAGGTGTCGGCCTGCTCGAAGACGCCGAAGATGGTTTGATGTTTTTCCGCCGCAATCCCGATGCCCGTGTCGCTGACGGTAAAGTGCAGTTCCACCTGCTGCTCGTCGGCTGCCGCCAGCTCGACATGGACCACAACTTCGCCCTGCTCGGTGAACTTGATGGCATTGCCCACGAGGTTGACGATGATTTGCCGCAGCCGGCAATCGTCGCCGATTACGTGTACCGGCACGCGCGGTGCAATGCGGCACGCCAACTCGAGCCCTTTCATATGGGCACGCAAGGCGAGCGGCTTGATCGCGTCGCCCAGGCGGTCGCGAACGTTGAACTCGACGCAGTCCAGTTCGACGCGGCCAGCTTCGACCTTCGAGAAATCGAGCACGTCGTTGATCACGATCAGCAGCGACTCGGCCGACTCCTTGACCGTGTTCAGGTATTCACGCTGTTCGACCGACAGCGGCGTCTCGAGCACCAGTTCGGTCATGCCCAGGATGCCGTTCATGGGCGTGCGGATTTCGTGGCTCATGTTCGCCAAAAACGCGCTCTTGGCCAGGCTGGCTGCTTCGGCCGCGTCTTTGGCGCGTTGCAGGGCGACTTCGGCCCGCTTGATCGCCGTGATGTCCCAGAAAATGGCCTGCACGCCCACGACGCGCTGCGAGAAGTCGTACACCGGCGTCTTCCACACTTGCACGTACGTCAACTCGCCGGCGGCGGATTGATTCTCCTCGATGCTGGCCAGCGTTTCGGCCGCCTCAAGCACGCGCAGGTCGTCCTGGCGGTATTTTTCGGCCAGATGCTCGGGATAAAAGTCGAAGTCGGTCTTGCCCAGCACGTCCTGGCTACCGTGCCCCAGCGTCTCGCAAAAGTGGCGGTTGACGAACGTGAACTGCCCCTGCCGATCCTTGCGAAAGATGTTTACCGGCAGCGTATCCACGAGCGAATGGTAGAGCGCCTCCGACTCGCGCAAGGCCTGCTCGGCCAGCTTGCGCTTGGTGTGATCGCGGCCGTAGAGGTTGACGTAATCGGCATCGGCCACCGGCGTGAGCACGAACGAATACCACTCGGCCCCGCATTCGACTTCCACCTCGGCCAGGTTGCCGCTGGCCAGCACGCGCGTCGTTTCCTCGAGGATCTGTTCCGGCACCCGTTCGCGCACGTCGCAACCCCAATGCCGCAGCACCGGCTCGCTGGCCTCGTTGGCATACAGCACGATGCCGTCGTGGCCGATGCGGAGCATGGGATTGGGGTTTTCGTCGGGAAATCGGGCCAGGCTGCGAATCTGCTCTTCGGCCCGTTTTTGCCGCGTCAGATCGCGCAGAAAAAAAGTGAACACCGGCCGGCCGTGGACGCGGCTGATGGTCATGGCCATTTCGGCCGGAAAGACTTCGCCATTGGCCCGCACGGCCGGCACTTCGGTCCGCTGGCCCAGCATCGAGCCTTGGCCAGCCGACAGATTGCGATCCACTCGGCCCGGGTTGACCGCGTCCTCCTTCGGAAACAGGATGTCCTCGGGCTTGCGGCCGATGACTTCGGTGCGTGGGCGCCCGAAGGTGCGCTCGGCGGCGCGATTGAAATCGCAAATCACGCCCAAGTGATTGACCGAGATGATCGGATCGAGCGACGAATCGAGGATCGCGGTTTTCCAGGCTTCGCTATCCTCGATGCGGCGGCGTTCCTTGAGATCGCGTTCGACGATCGCCAGAAAGCCCCGGCCCTGCTCGCCGCCGACGGCGGTGAGCACGATCTCGACGTCGATCGGCTCTTGCGAGCTAGGGTCGAGCACTTCGCCTTCGCCGCGCCAAGCGCCGGTGTCCCGGGCGGCGGGCAGCGCCAGGCTGCGGAGCAGGTCGGCGGTCTTGGGCGAATGCCAGTCGAACACCTGTTCGGACAACTCGCCGGTCAACCAGCGGCTGCGCACGGCTTCGTTGGCAAACAGCACGCGGCCGTCGTAACTGATCAGGCAGGCCCAGTCCGGCGTCGCATCAACCAGCCATTCGAGTCGCCGCGACTGCTGAAACTCGGTCTCGACCAGCGCGCGGCGCAGCAGCGCGACGCCGGCGTCGAGCTTGTCCAAGTTGCGCAGCAGCCGCTCGGGATCCTGGGCATCGGCCGCGGCCACCTGGCTGCGTGCCAGCCGGGCAATCAAGTCCAACGCCGCCAGCGCTTCGGTCACGCTGGCCGTGGGACGATCCAGCCAGTCGGCCGCCCACGTGCGCGCAGCCTGATCCTCTCCGCTGCCTAGGCATTCCAACAGCGCCTTGAGCGAGCCCAGGATGAAGTCGCGCTGAAGTTGGTGCGGACCGGCGGCCAAGACGGGGGCCGCCCGGGACAGGTTTCGCAGATACCCGCCATAGATCGGGTTTTGTTGGGCGAGAATCGTGTCGCGCAGTTTAGCCATTCGCGCTGCGAGCCCGAGGAGAACTGGCTGTCTATCTTTTGGCGATCCGCCGAATCCGCAGGCGTTGCCCCCGAACCTCTAGCGACAAGAATCGAGAGCTGGCGGAAGCAGATGTTGCCGCCACCGGCACGATTCGCGGGCAGTTGCGAGCAGACCAAAGTGATTCAGGCATCCTACCTTAGATTCTGGGCCCAGCAAAGAAAAACCCCTCGCCCGCGAAAAACGCCAGTATTTAGAATACTTGGGCATTTAGGATCGACTGACGATCCGGAGGCCGTGTTTCCGGCAAGGATCGAACGAAAAATAACTTCCGTTTTTGCCGGCCCCTCTCCCGCAAGGGGCGAGGGGTTTGCGGAG
>DATCFX010000805.1:0-1977 GCA_036509275.1 Pirellulales bacterium
TTCTATTTCCGCGGCCAGGTCCTTATGATGCTCTGGTTCGGTCGCCTGCCCAGGAATTTCGCCCCGCGGTGCGCATGAAGCCCATTGAAGACGACGAGTCGCTGGCCCGGTTGTGGCAACAGTTTGCGGCCGAAGAATCGACGATTGCCGCCGGCGGTGGGCCGCAGGCCATCGAGCGGCAGCATGCCAAAGGCCGGCTGACGGCCCGCGAGCGGATCGCC
Source organism: Pirellulales bacterium (assembly GCA_036509275.1). GTDB lineage: Bacteria > Planctomycetota > Planctomycetia > Pirellulales > PNKZ01 > DATATB01. The sequence continues at coordinate 222 of DATCFX010000805.1, forward strand.
CGGCTGTGCGACGAAAACACCGCGTTTTTAGAGCTGGGTGCCTGGGCCGGCTGGCAGATGTATGAAACCTGGGGCGGCGCACCCGCCGCCGGCGTGGTGTGCGGCGTGGGCACGATCGCCGGCCGCCGGCAGATGATCATCGCCAACGATGCCACGGTCAAGGCCGGGGCCTTCTTTCCGGCTACCGCCAAGAAGGTGCTGCGCGCCCAACGCGTCGCGTTTGCCAATCATTTGCCGTTGGTGTACCTGGTCGATTCGGCCGGCGTCTTCCTACCGCTGCAAGACGACGTGTTTCCCGACGAAGACGATTTCGGCCGCATCTTTCGCAACAACGCCGTCATTTCGGCCGCCGGTCTGCCGCAGATCGCGGCCATTATGGGCAACTGCGTCGCCGGCGGCGGCTACCTGCCGGTGCTCTGCGACAAACTGCTCATGACCGAGGGCTCGGGCCTGTACCTGGCCGGCCCGGCATTGGTGAAAAGTGCGATCGGGCAGCATGCCACGAGCGAGGAGCTCGGCGGCGCCGAGATGCACGCCCGCGTCAGCGGCACGATCGACTACCGCGACCCCGACGACCCGGCCTGCCTGGAGCGCTTGCGGCGGCTGGCCAGTGCCATCGGGCCGGATAGTCCGCTGCCACCGGCCCCCTTTTCGCGCCGGGCGGCTATTGCGCCGCGCCGGCCGAGCAGCGACGTGTACGAACTGTTCAGCACGAACCCACGCCGCGAATACGAAGTCCGCGATCTGCTGGATTGTCTGCTCGATGCGGGCACTTTTGACGAGTACAAGGCCGAATTCGGCCAGACGCTCGTCTGCGGCACGGCGCGGCTGGGCGGTTTTCCGGTCGGCATCGTGGCCAACCAGCATCACCAGGTTCGGCCGGCGGAAGGGCCGATCCAGTTCGGCGGCGTGCTGTATGTCGACAGTGCGGAGAAGGCCGCCCGCTTCGTCATGAACTGCAACCAGGACTGGCTGCCGATCATCTTTTTGCAGGACGTCAATGGTTTCATGGTCGGCCGCGACAGCGAGCGCTCAGGCATCATTCGCGCCGGTGCCAAGCTCGTCAGCGCCATCAGCAACAGCCGCGTGCCGAAACTGACGGTGATCACCGGCGGCTCGTTCGGTGCCGGCAACTATGCACTGTGCGGCAAGGCCTTCGATCCGCGCTTGATCTTTGCCTGGCCCTCGGCCCGATGTGCCGTGATGGGCGGCGACCAGGCCACGAGCACACTGCTGGACATCACGGTGAAAAGCCTCGAGCGACAGGGGCATCCGATCGACGCCCAAGAGTTGGCCGAGCTGCGCGACCGCGTTCGCGGCGATTACGATCGGGCGATGGATGTCCGCTATGGTGCCGCACGCGGCTGGGTCGACCGGATTGTCGAGCCGGCGCGGACGCGCGACGAGCTGATTTACAGCCTGGAGCTCGTCACGCGGCACGCTGAGCCCGAGCCGTTTAAGCTGGGCGTGTTTCAAGTTTAAAAAGCCCCCCGACAGCGATCCGCGTGTGGGCGTCTAGAAAGTAGGTGCAAATTGCTACGCCCGAGGCGGCGGCTTCCCCCACTCGTTTTCCGTAGCCCAGTCCCTTTAGGGCTGGAGTTACCATCGGCGACTGAATTCCCTACTTCCCATTCCGCTGCGGCCACCGGCCGCAGCGGAATGGGAAGGAAATTTCGCGGCCGCGTTGTCCCAGCCCTAAAGGGACTGGGCTACGGAAAAGCCGCCTTGCCTCAACTACAAATACGACGCTAACACG
>DATCFX010000806.1:0-1532 GCA_036509275.1 Pirellulales bacterium
GAGATGACCGGCATCTATCACAAGCCGGTCCAGCGGGCGTTCCGCAAGGCGGGTTTCGACACGCGGATCGTGCATCCGTTCGCGTCCAATCATTACCGCCGGCCGCTGCATCCCGACGAAAAGACTGATGACCACGACCTGGAAGCGATCTTCCACGCCGCAGCCAAAGGCTACGGCCTGGCCACGTTGCCCGTCGGCGAGGTGTATCAATCGCTACAAGCCGTCTCGCGCCACCGGCACAACCTGGTCAAGCAGCGGTCGCGGCTGATGGTGCAGATGCGTCGCCTGCTGCACCAAACCATGCCGGGCTTCGCCGACCTGTTCGAAGACGACAAGCTGTTCCACAAATCGATCGCGCTGCCGATCGCTTTGGAGTTCGCTTCGGCCGACGCGATTCGCCACGCCGGAGTAGCTGGCATCGAAACTCACTTGACGCAGACGAAGGTCCGCTTTCAAACGCGGACGATCGAACGCATCGTCGCCTGGGCCGGCACCGCGGCCGAGCCGTCGGAACTGGCGAGCCTGCACACGCGCCAGTGGCAACAGCTCAACGAGGTGCGCCAGTTGTTCGACGAGCACGTTGCGGCGGCGGAGCGGGAAATGGCCGGTTTTCTGGCTCAAACGCCCTATGTGCTGCTGCTCAGCGTGACGGGCATCAACGTCGTCTCCGCCGCGCGGCTGGCCGGGGAAGCCGGTCCGATCGAGCACTACACCTCGGCCCGCGCCATCAATGGGCGAGCCGGGCTGTACCCGTCGCGATACCAAAGCGACGAGGTCGATCATGCCGGCGGCGCCCTGGTTCGTCAGTGCAATCGCCAGCTCCGCGGAGCCGCCATGCTAGTGGCCGAAAACCTGATCAAGTGCCATCCCTACTATCGTGGCTTGTCGGCCCTGTGGGCGCAGCGAAAGGTGGACCCGCGCGACCGCCGTTGCCGGATTGCCAACCGCGCGATGCGGATGGTTTATCAACTGGTCGGCGGCCGGCAAGTGTGGCGTGGCCGAGGCGTCGACCGTGAATCCCTGCTGGCCAAGCTGCAGGAGTTCCATCGTGTTCACCACACGCCAATCGACCAATCGATTCGCGACCTGAACGCAGCGTTTGTCTGGCTGCCCAAATCCACCTACACCGCGGAAGCCAAGCCGCTGACGCAGCTGGCTTGCCGGAAACGCCGCGGCCCTCAACGCATCGGCGACCTGCTGATCCCCTTGCTGCTGCGACTCGGGCTGGGGCGCGAAGAACTTGGAGTCCCTGGAGAAGAAACGCTAGAATCGACTACGTCCGAAGCTCGGAGCTCTGGCTGACTCGTCGTGCTGCCCAGCACACTGACAACATCGTCTTGACCCCGAGGGATATCGACTGAGCGTGAGTTCGGTCGAACAAGCCCGTGGAAAAAGCGTGGTGCTCTGTCAGCGGTTCGAACGCCGGATGAGACAGTGTGGAGCCTTCGAGCTTCGGATATCTACCAGGGTGGCGAGACCGAACCACTTCTGCTGACCGAGCGTGCTTGGCAGCCTGCCCGTCGCTAGACAAC
>DATCFX010000807.1:0-4413 GCA_036509275.1 Pirellulales bacterium
GCTGATCGAGTTTTTCAGATCGCGCCGCCCGTCGACGTCCAGATTCACTTCCTCCACGCGGAACGGCTTGCCGGTGACTACGAACAGCGAATCGACGACTTGCTCGGCCGATAGCCGGCGCGCAGCCGGCGCCACGAACAGCGGCCCGGTCTCGCGCAGTGCAGGGTCGGCGGCACGCTGGTAGGCGTGCGAATTCAACACCAGCCGCGCAATCGCCTTTACCTGGTAGCCGCTACGAACCAGTTCGCGGCCGAGCCAGCCGAGCAACTCGGGATGCGACGGGCGCCCCTGTTCCCAATCGTCGACCGGCTCGACCAGCCCGCGACCCATCAGCCGCTGCCAGACGCGATTGGCAATCACTTGGGCAAAGCGGGCGTTTTGCGGCGCGGTGATCAAGGCCGCCAGGCGGTCGCGCGGGTCTTGCGGCTCTTCGGCCAAAGCCAGGCCGAGCGACTCGTCGCACAACGCGGGAAACGGCCATTTCGGCTCGACCCGGCTGCCGGGCTTGAGCGTGACTTCGATCAGCGGCACCCGTCCGCCGGCCGACAGCTTGTCCAGCGACACGCTGCTGGTCTTGGGGACCTCGACCGGGGCGGCGGCCAACAGTGCCGCCAAGCCAAACAAGTCGGCTTGCTTGCTCTCGTGCGCCGGCGCGTCGTGGCAACGAGCGCATTTCATCTGGATCCCCAGAAACGCCGTGCTGACGATCGAGCCCTTGGTGGCCAGCGGCGCGTCGTTCTGCGAAGCCACGGCAAAACCGGCCGGCCCGCCGAAGCGCTGGCTGCCGCGCATCCGCACCAACTCGGTGACGAATAGGTCCATCGGCTTGTCGTCCGCTAGCGATTCGTGGATCCACCAGCGGAAAGGGCCGGTGTTGTTGAGCGTGGGATTCAGGATGTTCGGATTCTCGGCCAGCACGTCTTGCCAATAGCCCATCCAGTGCTCGGCCCAACGCGGATCGGCCAGGAACCGATCCACGGCCGACGCCCGGCGGGTCGCCGGCGGATCGGCCTCGAAGGCCGCAATCTCCTGCAGCGACGGCACGACGCCGACGGTGTCGAGCGCCAGGCGGCGCAAGAAGGCCAGGTCCTTGCAAACAGGCGTCAGCGTCGCCCGATCGAGTTGAAATTCGGGCCAATGTGCTCCCTCGCGAATCCAGCGCTCGAGCAGTTCGATCTCTTCGCGAGCGAGCGGCTCGCCCTTGGGCGGCATCACGGTGTCGGGATCGGTCGAACGCACGCGATCGAGTAGCGAACTGGATTCTGGCTGGCCCGGCTCGATGGCCGGACCATAGCCTTCGCCTCCCTGGCGAGCGCCGGCCAGCGAGTCGAGCCGCAGCCCGCCTTGTACCTTGCTGCCGCGATGGCAGGCAAAGCATTTGGTTTCCAGGATCGGCAGCACGCTGTGGAAGAAATTCACCCCGCCGGCAGGCACGGCCGCGACCTGCTTTCGGGCGGCTGCCAACCGCGCGGCCAGAAAATGATCGATCGCATTTTGGGCCGGATAGCCGGCCGGCAGCGCCGGAACCGGCACCTCGGGCGTGTGGGCCAGGTACACGCGCGCGGCTTCGCGGCGACGATGCCAATAGGGGGCGTGGGCCTCGCGCAGCACGGCTCGGGCCCGGCTGTTGAGCACGTCGAGAGCCTGCCGGCGCTCGGCCGCATAGGCAGCCCAGCCGCGATCCGTGTAAGCAAATCGCCGCGTGCCGGGAGTCAGCAGTTGCCACGACTGCGTATCCGAAAGGGACAGCGCGACCACGGTCTCGCCCAGCTCCGGCCGCCGTTTGGACTTGCCGATGAGGCCACCGACCAGGGTTTCCAAGATGACCAGATGCTCGCCGGCCGTCGTGTCCAGCGAGCACCAGGACTCGCTTTCGCCGGCCGGAGCGAAGCGGAAATCGGGCCCCAGATCGAGATAATCCTCGGCCGGTTTGACTTTGCCATGCCCGCCGCCGTCGCCCAGGGGAAAGCCGGTTCGCAGCACCGGCTGGCCATCGACGAACAATCGCGAAGCGCCCCGCGCGCGGAGCAAAAAGCGATGCTTGCCTGCCGGCAAGTTCACGATGGCCGCGGCCCGCAGCAACAGTGGATTGGCCCGATCGCCGCGGACGCCCGTATCGACGTACTTTTGCGGCAACTCGCAAAACCCGAAGGCTTCCTGCTGGTAGCTCTCGGTGGCGGCCGGCGGTTCGACCGGCCAGACGTTGGCGGTCGGCAGGCCATTTTCACATATCTGTACCAGCACCTGGCCCTGCGGCACTGCGTCGCGGCTGACCGGCGGTGGCGGCGGCACGAACGCGAAGCGGGCTTTCAACTCCTCCGGCAGCACCAGTCCGCGGCGGATGGTCACTTCGTCCAGCCAACCGGCGAACCGGTTGTTCCGCGCGCCGGCGTTGCCGCTGGCCAGCAGCAGATCGTCGGCATCGGTCACCGGCGGGCGACGAGTCGCTCCGCCCAGGTCCCAAGCGCCGGGCGTTTCGCGGCCGTCGATGTATCCGCGCACGCTGTCGGGCTTGCCGAACGTGTAGCTCAATGCCACGTGATGCCAGGCCTCGCCGGGCTGAAAACCCTCGCGGGACGTCCAACGATGCCACTCGCCAGGTTTTTTCGGTGCGTTTTGGCTGGCGAACAGAAAGCTGATGCGAGTTCCCTTGGCGTCGCCTTTGAGACGCAACGCATAGTTCTGATTCTTTTCGGCCAGCCCGCGCCGGCCGCTGCGGCCCTTGCCGATGAGGTAGGCGTACTGGCCGGGCTTGAGTTGGCCGACGCGGACCCACGTCTCCAGCGTGAGGCTGTCGCCCTGGGCAAACCGCAATCCGCCGTCGGGGCCGTCATCGGCCAGGAGCAACTGCGCGCCGTCGGAAAACGACGCCGCGCGGTTGTCGGGAGCAAAGCCGGGATAGGCCGGCGGGCGCGGTCCGGCTGCCAGCGAAATCTTCGTGTTCACGCCCGGTTCGGTCTCGCCCTCGAACGTCCAGCGGGCCACGGTCCGAGCCTCGGACTTGAGCACCGCGGCGGAATCGTTCTGCGGCTCGCCGGCTGCGCCGCTTTCGGGTTCGGGAGCAGCGGCAGCCAGTCCCAGCACGACGATCAACACGGGCAGAGCATGCATGGCGATCGAAGCTCAGGGGCGGCGAATTGCGAAACAGGCGTGCGACGTGTCGATGTCAGCGCTTGGAACATCAACGCCGTCGGTGCGGCAGGCGGGAGCGGCCAACCCTGGCTCGGCAGGATTGCTCCTGAAACGTTAAGCAAGGCCAAGGCATGACCGGCACCATCATAGCAAACCGGCGTGCGACGTTCCAAGACATTTTCGCAACGACTTATTTCATAACAACTTATTTCGCCGCAACTTATTTCGCGGCGGCGGGCGATTTGGCCGCCGCCAGATAGCTGGAGAGTACTTCGACGTTTTTGATGAACGTCTCGCTGCGAATAACCGGCTCATCGCCATCGGGCCCGGGCGCCGTCTTGAGCCGTCCCCGGTCGAGCCAGCGGCCCTGATCGTCCAACGACGCCAGCACGGATTTCGCTCGGGCGATCAGTTCCGCACTGGGCGGGTAGACTTTCGGTTTCGCCGGCCGGGCGAGCTTTTTCGGCGACAAATCTCGCAAACGCTCGTAATCGCGCCGCACGCGGTCGAGCTTCGAGTCGAGCTTGAAACTGTAATGCGTCGGCATGTCGGCGTCGCTGTAGGTCAATTGGTAGTCGCGCGTGAAGTACAGCGGCTTGTTCGTCCGGAGTTCGTAGAAGCGGGCCAGTCGGCCGTCGGCCAGTCGCGAGGCTTGCAGATAGTCGAGCGCGCGCGGGATCGGATCGAGATACTTTTGCTTTCCCGTCTCGCGGTACAACGACAAGAGCGCTCGCAGGATCGATTGCGATTCACCGCCGGTCACCGCCGGCGGCTCGAACTTGCGGGCCCAGGCCGGGTGCATCTGGGCGTTGTACTGCTGCGCCCAGGCTGGCTGCGGGTCGGGCATTTGTGCCAGCAGGATGAAGTCGCCCCCGCGCTCCGCCGCGGCGCGGTATTTAGGCGCGTCGTACAGCCGGCCCGCTTCCAGCAGCACGTCGATGACGTCGTCCAGCGCGTTGTCGTTGAAGGTGTAATAGCTGTTGTACTTGGTACCAGGCCAGGTGCGGTCCCAACTCTGCGGGTAGCTGGCGGGCAGGACCGGGAACTGCGCCGTATCGGGCGGCTGGCTGAAGCGCTGCGGCCACGCGCCGTTGGGATATTGGGCCCGCAGCAAACTTGCGAGTGCATCATCGACTGCCGCGCGGACGGCGGCATCGGCCTGTCCGTGGCTGGCCAGTGCCCGATCGAGCCGCATCAGCAATCGCAGGGCCGCTTGTGTTGTGTTGTCGTCGAGCGTGGTGACGTTCTTTCCCTGGGGATTGTGCGGCTCGAGGCGATAGG
>DATCFX010000808.1:0-14260 GCA_036509275.1 Pirellulales bacterium
TCAACAGCACGATCGCCTGGTGGATTTTTCATAGCGCTAACGAGGTCTCGATGGCCGGCGCTGGTTCGATCTTCGTGATGCTGCTGCCGATGGCCGCCATCGAATCGACGCTGACGTCGTTCTTCGGTTTGCTGAATGGCACAACCAAACTGCGAAAAAGAGCGCCGGCGCAAACGATGTGCCCAGCACGATCCTGGATCGTGCGAGCCGTCCGCTACAGCCTTCTTCAGGGTGCATTCGGATTGTCAGCAGGCCTGATCGCGATGTTCGTGGTCCGCTTCATGATTCCGACCGCGACCTTGTCACCCACCACGGTAGTCATCGTCATCAGCCTGATTTCCGGCACGTTGGCCTACGTGCTGCACTCTCGAGCCGTAATGCAATCGCAACGACTTTTCGCAAACTGACGAACCTGCGGCTCCGCATCGACGTGGTCAGATGGAGAGCAATGGTTTCGAGAGCCGGAAAGCACACCAGCGGCCGCGAGATTGCGTGTTTCTACTGGCGGTCGTCATAGGGGAGAGTCCGAGAACCTCCGAAGGGGCATTCATTGCTCAATGTAACATCCCGGCAATGCCTTTCTGAGTTCCTGCGCTCCGGTAGCGGTAACCCGCGTTCCTTGGAGGTGCAGCGCTCGCAGGCCAGTCAGTCGCCGAAGGTGCATTAGCCCGGCGTCGGAAATCTGCGTTCCCCAGAGAGAAAGGTATTTCAGTTGCTGCACTCCGCGCAGATTTGGCAGTCCAGCGTCCGTAATCTTCGTTCTGTCGAGATTCAGAATCTCGAGCTGGGCTAGCCGTTTGAGATGCACCAGCCCGGCGTCGGTCACATTCGTTTTTTCGAGACCGAGGGTGTGAAGTTGCTTCAACCCTTGCAGATGGACTAGCCCGGCGTCCGTAATCTTCGTTTCGCCGAGATGCAGAGTGTCGAGTTGGGTTAGCCGCTCAAGCTGCAGCAGCCCGCGGTCGGTGACATTCGTTCGGCTGAGGACCAGGCAGTCAAGGTCGCTTAGCGAAGTTACGTTTTGGAGACGCATCAACCCGGCGTCAGTGATTTGCGTGCCGCTGAGATCTAGAAAATGAACTCGATCCAGCCCTTTGAGATGCACCAGCCCAGCGTCGGTGATCTGCGAACTGCTGCCGTCGATCCAAGCCCCGGTCCCATCGGCGTGCAATAGTCTTCCCAGCGATACCAGGAGGTCGGACGGATGAACCGTATCGTTATACATCACCTCGCAACCCATCTTCTTCAATGTCAACATCGCGTTCCGCTCCCGCTGCACTTTGTTCATGATCCATCCGAGCGGAACGGCGATCACGACCATCAACATCAGGGTGCCACGAAGGCTGAATTGAAGCCGGCGGAATTTGGGTCGCAGGGAGTCGCTCATCGAGTGCCATGATAAGGCACGGCTCGGGCCTCGTCGAACTTCTGAGCCGGAGAAGTCCTATCGAACTCGCCGTAAAGTGCGATGCGGTGCCTTCGCGAGTTCAATTCGACTCGAACGAGAAGATTCGATTCCAATCCTGCTTCATGCTGACGACCGTCCAGCCGCACTTCTTAGCTTCATCATGCAGCGTCTGGGGGAAGGTGCCAATTTCCGTGTTCGGCAGCCCTTGCGCGGGGCCGTAAGCATATTCGCGTGTCGCATCATCGTGCAGGATGATCATCGACAACCGTGCGCCGCTGCCGGCATGGGTGTATTCGAGCATCTGTCGGTCGCCAGCCGAATTGCCAAAGGCGGCGAGAGGTCGACGTCCGATCATCAGGTGGATATTCTCCGGCTTGCCGGCGCCATTGTCGTTCAACAGCAACTGTGGCGCCTTGATGAGCGTGGGCTTGCCATCTTTGTCATAGCCGTACTTCGTCGCCCCCACGCTGCCGACCACTTGCTCGGGCGGGATGCCGTAAATCCGTTCGGAATAAGCACGCACAAAATCTTGCCCACCGCCGATGACAATGGAGGTCTTGAAGCCGTTGGCACGGAGGTAGCGAAGCACCTCCTGCATCGGCTCGTACGTCAGGTCGGTGTAGGAGTGTTTCCAGCGCGGATCTTTGGCGGAGGCCAGCCAGGTCTTTACTTCGGCCTGAAACTGCTCCGTCGTCATGCCGCTTAAGGTGGCCGCAGCAATCTTTTCCAAATCCGGCATCGAAAGCCTGGCATTGGCCTCGCGATCTCCGAAGAGCACCGTCTTGAATGGTTCGATACGCTTCAACTCCGGATGGGCCGCGGCCAGCACCGGCACGCGCTCGAGGCAATACCGCAACTGCGAATACACCGGATGCTCGACCCAGAGCGTGCCGTCCTGATCAAAGGTGGCAATCCGCTCTTCGGGCGGCACAAAGTTTTTGCCGTCACGATCGGTGGTCGCACGGACAAAGTCCACAATGGCTTGTTTCGCGGGTCCCTCGTTCCACGAGGGAAGCGAGTCGTCGGCTTGGGCGGTTGCGAGGCCGACCAGCGCAATCACGAGCCGGGAAAATGAACGGCGAATGGCGGATCGATCGAACAATGGGCGTCTCCCCTCAGTCCTTCTGCTTGCTGGCCTCGCGTCGCCTTGCGTCCTTGAGGTCGCGGATCGTTTCATCCATGACGTTCGCCGGATTAAAGCTTGGCGGGAACGACCGCGGAGGGAACTCCTTGAACGTCGCCGCAAACCTAAAGACTTCATCCATCATCCCGTAGACATTTCCAATGTGATTGAGTTGCCAGTCCCAGAACGTGTTCGAGGTGATGTCGGCCCTTTCGAACGGATCCTGAAACAGGTTGAAAATCTTCTGCAGGCGCAGGACCGTGAAAGGCTCGGCCCACACCTGCATGGTGCCCTTGGCACGCTGCTCTGCGAACACGTACTTGTAATCGCCCTGGCGCATTGCCACGAGGAGGCCATCGTCGTCGGAGTAGAAGAACGTGCTGCGGGCACTCTTCAAGCCGTTCTTCGTCTGGTACAACTCGACGCGCATGCACTTCCGCGGAAGGCCCCCTCCCAGTTCGTATTCTTCTCCGAACGAAAATGCGTCGTCTCATCATCGATGGTTTCCATCCGCTTCTTCGTGAGCGCTCCGGTGTCATGGCGCCGTCCGGCCAGGTGTTCATGTGCGGGCCATTGTCGGTGGTCGAACCCATTGACGGTCGGCAGTGTTTCGTTGCGGTCGCCGACGTGGTTCTTGCCGAACTGGCCGGTCGCATATCCGAGGTTCTTGAGCAGCCCGCCGATCGAGGGATCGCGTTGGCTCATTCCCATCGGTGCACCGGGAAATCCGACCTTGGTCAGGCCGGTGCGAATGCCGTGCTGCCCAGTGAGAAACGACGCGCGGCCGGCGGTGCATGACTGCTCGGCGTAGTAGTGGAGGAAGCGGATGCCCTGACTTGCGAGGCGGTCGATGTGGGGCGTTTCGTACCCCATCAAACCGTCGCTGTAGACGCTGATATTGCTGATCCCGATGTCGTCACCGAAGATGACCAAAATGTTGGGCTTCTTTTGCCGAGCAATAAGCGAGTCGATTGGGCCCGCGAGCAAATGCAGTTGGCGACCGTAATCACGGCGAGAAACGACGTCGTATTCAAGGCCTTCTCCTTCGCATGGAATCGGCGAGACCGTCAAAGGTGACCGACGCTCGACCAGCATCATAGCATGCGATCCTGGAAACAACATTTCGTCGAAGGCTAAAAGACCTGGAGGAGTACGAACGTCAGCCGGTCGTCGAACGGCAGGGGGCCGGCGACGGGGATTTCGTAGCCGGCCAGGAAGAAAATGTTGTGGCCCAGTTGCGTGCGAATGCCGGGCGTGAGACTCACGAACGTGTGCGGGGCGTCCAGATTGTTCCGCATGACGAAGGCCAGGGACCAGGCCAGATCTCCCAGCGGGGCGGCGTTGTGCGGCGTGATGAAGCGGCCCAGCGCCAATTGCGAGACTAGCGCCGAAGGGGGCATCGCGTCGTTGGTGGCCACGTCGACGCCCAGCCCGCCACGGACCACGAATCCCCGCCCGATATCTCGCCACACCTGGCTCTGCGGGAAGATGCGCGTTTGCCCGGCGCCGGTCGCCGGGTCGCCGGTGCCGAAGCGGACGCCCAGCCCAGCCGAGACGGACAGATCCTGCGTCTCGTGCAGCATGACTTTGGGAAACAGGTTGAGATCCCCGAACGACGTTTTGCCGGGCACGCCCTCGGTGGTTTGCAGAATCGACACAAACGGCACGTCGATCGAAATCCACAGCCGCCGGCTCAACGGGCTCTGGAATTGAAAGACACCCAACTGCCCGTCCTGGCCATCGACCACGTGCTTGGTCGTCAAGTAATCGAGGATCACGTTCCGGTTGAAGTGGCCATCCGCGGCGTTGACCCAGCCTTGGCGCGGGGCGCCTCCGGAGCCCGAGGGGGGCGAGAGCCAGGGCTCGTCCCAGCCTTCGCTGAGCAGCGTGCCGATCGGCAGCGGCGTCCAGGGGCGTTGCTGGCCCGTGCCCACGATCGATTGCCAGATGACATCCAGCGGTCCGGCCGCCGCTGGTTTCGGCTGCTCCAGCGGTTCCCCATCGCCAGTCGCAAATTCCTGTGCAGCCGCCGGCGCCGCCAGCGCGCAGCAAAGCACGAGCGGCAAGACGAAGCGGAGCCTCGCCGATTGCGATTGCAAACGCCTCGCTTTGCTGGCGGCCATGGCCGGTGAGCATGGTGTGGCTTCGGAAAGGGAACAGTCCGTCAACTCTTATCGGGGGCCGCTCGGAACAGGCTTGACGAAACGGCCGCAGGGATCGAGCGCGCGCTGCAATCCTGCATCGCAACTGAAGTGTTTACCCCGAGGCGCGTTCATAACAACCCGCACATTTCCAAATCCGGATGCGATTGCTCGCTGTGGGCTGACGGCCGGCCGATCTTGCCATCAGCATCTTGCACCGCGAGATCACGTTGCAAGCTAACGTTGGTTAGGATCGAACGAAAAACAACTTCCGTTTTTGCCGACCCCTCTCCCTGCCCTCTCCCGCAAGGGGCGAGGGGTTTGCGGAGAAGTTATTTTTCGTTCGATCCTTAGAGATTGCTCGACACGAAGTGGAAGCTGATATGCGATTGGCAGAATCGATACGAGGCGTACACGGTCGCGTGGGTGAGTCGCCGCGGGCCGGGCGAAAGGTGCTGCTGTTTCAACTCAGCGGCCAGGCGTACGGCCTGCCCGTCGATCGCGTGCGCGAGATCCTGCCCATGCCGCTGCTGGAGCGGGCACCGGGCCTACCGCCCGTGCTGGCCGGCTTCGTCAATCTGGGCGGCACGGCGATTCCCGTTGTGAATCTGGCCCGGCTGTTCGCAGTGGCCGAACAGGCTCCGGGGCGCTACACGCCGCTGGTGATTCTGCACTACGGCGACCGTGCGCTCGGGCTGCTGGTCGACTCCGTGTGCGGCGTGGTGCGCGTACCCGACGAGGCGATCGTGCCGTTTTCCGACAATCTCTGTCTCAACAGTTGTGCGGAGGGCCTGGCCGCGGTCGGCGAAACCAGTTTCGTGCTGCTGGCCGACGACCGGCTGCTGCGCGAGCAGGAGCATCGCCGCATCGAGGAGCTGGCGGCGATCGAACAATCGCGGCTCGACGCGCTGCAGGGGGCACAGGCATGACGCAATTTGATCAAACGGCCTACGATGTCAGTCGCGATCCGCTCTACGCCGAGCTGAAACGGCACATCGTGGAGATGACCGGCCTGGCGTACTACCTGGACAAGGACATCGAACTTGCCTCACACATCGAACACCGGCTGGAGACGCGGCAAATCTCGGAGTGCGGCAGCTATCTGGAGATGTTGCTGGGCCAGAGCTCGGGCCCGGCGGAACTCGACGCGCTGATCGCCAGCCTGACCAATGGCGAAACCTTCTTCTTCCGGCACCAGGAGCTGTTCGATGCGCTCGCCGGCCAGGTGATTCCAGAACTGATCGATCGCAATCGGAGCCGGCGCCAGTTGCGAATCTGGAGCGCGGGCTGTGCCAATGGTGCCGAGCCGTACTCGCTGTCGATTTTGCTCGAGCGCGAGTTTGGGCCGCAGCTCGTGGGCTGGGACATCACGATCGTGGGCACGGATATCAATCGCGACTTCCTGCTCCAGGGCGAGCGCGGCGAGTTCAGCGAATGGTCATTGCGGTCGATCGGCGACGACTTGCAGGCGTCGTGCTTTCGCCGATCGGACCAGATCTGGACGATTGACGACGCCTATCGCCGCGGCGTGCAGTTTCGCTACCACAACCTGGTTCAGCATCCGTTTCCGGCTTTGATCGACGAGCCTTCGGCCTTTGACCTGATCCTCTGCCGCAACGTGATGATTTATTTCGCGCCGCCGATCATCCGGCGGCTGGTGGGGCAATTTCACGACTGTCTCGTGCCGGGTGGATGGTTTGCGGTCGGGCCAGCTGAGCCGAACGTCGACCTGTTTCGCGCGTTCGAAACGGTCAACGCGGCCGGTGCGGTGCTGTACCGCCGTCGGCAGCGGCCCGCCGTGGCGAACACGGCCTCCAGCCAGGCAGCGCCCGCCGGCGCGTTGCCGGCAACGCCCCTAGTAGAGCCTGGCCCGCGGCTGCGTGCTCGGTTGCCTCGGGATCAAGCCCAGCTTTCGGCGATGGCCCATTGCAGGTCGATGTTGGCCCCCGCCGCAGCGCGCCGCGAACCGGCTTCCACCTTCCAGCAAACCCTGGCCAATGCCCAGCTAAAGTTGAATCTCGGCCAGTCGGAGGCGGCGGCCGATTGCTGCCAGCGGCTCATGGCGGCCGAGCGGTTGAACCCCTTGGTTCACTTTTACGACGCTCTGGTCGCCGAACACCGCGGGCGGCATGGCGAAACCGAACGGGCCTTGCGGCGGGCCATCTACCTGGACCGCGATTTTGTCCTGGCCCACTACCATCTGGGCCTCGTGCTCCTGCGCAAACAGGATGTGCGCGGTGCCCAGCGATCGTTTCGCAATGTGCTGGCGCTGCTCGAGCGGCGCGAGGCGGCCGAAATGTTTCCCGATGCCGACGGGCTGACCGTCGGGGCACTGCGGGATTTGACGGACATGCAGTTGGAGGTTCTCCAATGCACCTGAACCTACGACCGACGATCGATTGGGACCAGGTAAAAAGCCGGCTCCGCGAGAGCCAGGCTTGGGCCGAAGCAACCCGCTCGGAAGTCGAAACGGCCGAATTGGCGAACATCTACCGCGAGCGTGCCCGGCTGCTGGCGACGCGCTCGACCGCCGGCAGCGCGCCGGACGGCTGGCCCGCGCTCGTCTTTACCGTCGGCGGCGAGCGGCTGTCGATCGCCACCCGGTTGCTGGTCGAGGTGCTGCCTTATGACCGGTGCTCTCCCATTGCCGGCGCCCGACCGGAATTGCTGGGTGCCATCAATGTCCGCGGGCACATTTGTTCGGTCCTCGACCTGGCGCGCATGTTGGAGCTGCCGGCCGATGGCGATCGCCCGCCCGGATACATCGTGCTGCTGCGCGGCGCCGCGGTCGAAGTGGGCTTGCGGGTCGACGGCGTACAGCAGATCGCGACCATCGTGCGCGGCGAACTCGACTGCCTGGGCGGCGAGCTAGCCGCCTGGTCGTCGCAGTACTTGCTGGGCCGGACGCCGAGCGGCATCGGCGTGCTGAACGTCGAAGCGGTGCGTTCGCATCCGGTGTTCGCCGCAGCCGGCGCTTAGCACCGGCTGAAACCGAATTTAAGAGCAATTCATTCAACCCCACCCGTCCGAAAGGATCACGAAAAATGAACTTCACCGTCGGCGTCAGAATCCTGCTCGGCTTCGGCCTTGCACTGCTGATCTTAGCCATTGTGGGCGGCGTTTCGTACCGCAGCACCACTTCGCTGATTGATAACGCGGAATGGGTGGCCCACAGCCATCGCGTGCTCGAATCGCTGGAGAACATCATTGCCCAGGTCACGAATGCCGAAACCGGGCAGCGCGGGTTCCTGTTGACCGGCCTCGAGCGCTATCTCGAACCCTACCACGTGGCGACCGAGGGGCTCGACGCCAAGATGGCCGATCTGCGCCGCATGACCTCGGACAACCCCGATCAGCAGCATCGCCTCGATCTGCTGGCGCCGCTGATTGCCGGCAAATTTGCCGAGCTGCAGCAGACGATCAGCCTGCGGAAGGACAAGAGCCCGGAAGCCGCGCTCGAGATCGTGTTGACCGATCGTGGCAAACAGTACATGGATGGTATCCGCAAGATCGTCGCTGACATGCAAAACGAGGAAAACAAGCTGCTCAAGCTGCGGGCCGAAGAATCCAAGAGCAGTGCCCAGGCGACGACGTCGACGATTCTGTTCGGCAGCCTGGCGGCCTTCGTGCTGGTGGGCATTTCCAGCGTGCTCATCCAACGCTCGATCACGCAGCCGCTGAGCCGCTTCGTCGAGTTCGTCGACCGGGTCGGCAAGGGCGACCTTACGCGGCAAGCCACGATCAGTAGTCGCGACGAAGTCGGGCGGCTCGGCGAGGGGATCAACGAAATGGTCGTCGGGCTCAAGGGCATGAGCGGTCAGATCATGAGCGTCAGCGAGCGGATGAACGCCGCGGCCGCCGAGATCCTGGCTTCTACCCAGCAGCAGGCGACCGGCACCAAGGAACAAGCCGCCACCATCCAGCAAATCACCGCCACGATGGAAGAAGTGCGGCAGTCGGGCGTGCAAATCTCGGAACGTGCCAAGCAGGTCACGGCCACGGCCGAGGCCACCGCGACGATCACCGTCACGGGGCTCAGTACCGTGCAGGAGGCGAATCACACGATGGAAGCCATCCGCCAGCAGGTGGAAGAGGTCGCCGAAAACGTCGTCTCGCTCAGCGAAAAGACGCAGGCCGTCGGCGAGATCATCGCCACGGTCAACGATATCGCCGAACGCTCGAATCTGCTGGCTCTCAACGCGGCCATCGAAGCCGCTGCCGCCGGCGACCAGGGGAGCCGGTTTTCCGTCGTGGCCAACGAAATCAAGAACCTGGCCGACCAGGCCAAGGAATCGACCGTCCAGGTCCGCACGATTCTGGGCGACATCCAAAAACGGATCAACAGCTCGGTGATGCTCACGGAAGAAGCGGTCAAACGCACCGAAACCGGCAAGCAGCAGGCCGACGTCACCGAAGACACGATTCGCCGCATGGCCGACACCACGCAGGAAAGCGTGCAGGCCTTTCAGCAGATCATCAGTGCCACCTGCCAACAACAGATCGGCTTCGAGCAAGTGACCCAGGGCATGCAGGATATCGGCCAGGCCGCGTCGCAAACGGCCGCCGGCACCGTGCAATTGGAAAAGGCCGTCGCCAGCCTCAACGCGCAGAGTCATCAGTTGCGCGAAGCCGTGGGAAGGTACCAGATCTGATGGACATCAACCAACAACTGCTCGCGGCATTCAAGGTCGAGCACGTCGAACACCTGGAGGGCATCCGCTCGTGCCTGGCCGCGTGGCAGCAGAACGGCGGCACGCCCGACGTCAACGAAGCCTTTCGCCGCGCGCACAGCCTGAAGGGGGCCGCGCGCGTCACCGGGCTGTTGCCGATCGAGGCGCTCGCCCATCAACTGGAAAGCCTGTTCGCGCTGTTGCGCGCCAAGCCGCAGCCGATCGACGGCGAAGTCTTGCACGCCGTCCGCGCGGCGCTCGATACCATCGAAGACGCGGCCGCCGCGCTGCTCGCGGGCCGGCAGCCGCCCGACGCCAGCCAACTCCTGGCGGAACTCAATGCGCTGCTCGGCAGCCAATGCGAGCGGGAACCCGGCCCACAACCTGCCGCCGCACCTGCCGCCGTTCGCCTCTCCGCGGCGCAAACGGCCCCGCAGGCCGCCACGATGCCAGCCCCCGAAACCGTGCGGCTCAGCACCGAAAATCTCGACCGGCTATTGCTCTCCACCAGCCAGTTGCTGACCGAGAGCTTGAAGCAAGACTTGCTGGCCCGGGAACTAGGCGCTATCCAGCAGCAATTGGCTGTCGTGCAGCGCGAATGGGAATCGCTCAAACGGACGACATCCGGCCCGCTGCGGCGGCTGAGCAATTCGCCCGAACTCTCGGGCCTGGCCAGCTATATCGACCTGGTCGAGCACGAAGTTGGCGGCCTCACGCGGCGCATCCGGGGCGCGCGCCTACTGCAACAGAGATCGTCCTGGTCCGTGCGGCGGCTGTCCGAGCAGTTGCAGGCCGACGTGCGTCACGCGCGGATGGTGCCCGCCGAAAGCGAGTTCCAGGGCTTCCGCAAGATGCTGCGCGATTTGGCGCGCGACCAGCAAAAGGAAATCGAGTTTCGCGCGGCCGGCTTCGACGTGCTGGCCGACCGCATGGTGTTGCAGGCGCTCAAGGATCCGTTGATGCACGTTTTACGCAACGCGGTGACCCACGGGCTCGAATCGCCCGACGAGCGCGGCCGCCGCGGAAAATCGCCCGCCGGCCTGGTCACGCTCTCGATCCGTGCGGTGGGCAAGCGGTTGACGATCGAAGTCGAGGACGACGGACGCGGCATCAACCTGGCCGAAGTCTCGGAGTTGGCCGTGGGGCGCGGCATGTTCACGTCGGCCGAAGCCGCCGGCAAATCGGCGCCCGAACTGACCGAGTTGCTGTTCCAGCCCGGCTTTTCCACCTCGCGCACGGTCACCGAGTTGTCGGGCCGCGGCATGGGGCTTTCGGCGGCCTACGAAGCGGTCAATCGGCTGCAAGGCCAGATCGAGCTGCGGCCGCGAGCGGAAGGGGGCACTTCGATCCTGATCGCCATGCCGCTGTCGATTTCGACGCACCGGCTGCTGCTGGTGGACTGCCGCGGCCAGACACTGGCGATTCCCTTTTATGGCATCGAGGGCTTGCACCACGTCAAGGTGCAGGACGTGGAAAGCGTCGAAGGCATCCCGATGGTCGTGCTCGGGGGCCAGCTCACGCCGCTGGCCGGCCTGGCCGACCTGCTCGATGACGACCCAGCCGGCGCCGAGATTGCGGCCCCTATGTTGTGCGTGGCCGTGCTGCGTGCCAACTCCAAACGCGTGGCCGTGGTGGTCGACGCCTTTGCCGCGGAGCAAAACGCGCTGATCCAGAACCTGGGGCCGCCGGCCGATACCATGCGCCTGTACCTGGGCGGCATTCTGCTGGAAGACGGCTCGGTGTCGCCGGTACTCAACCCCGCGGAACTCATCGACCGCTTCACCCCCGCGAAAAAAGCCGCGATCCTGCGGCCGCCGGCGCCGACCGGCCCGCAGCAGACCCCGACCGTGCTGGTGGTCGACGACTCGTTCACCACGCGGACGCTCGAGACCAGCATTCTCGAGGCCAACGGATTTCGGGTGCGCGTGGCAGTCGACGGCGTCGAGGCGCTCGAGCAGCTTCGCGCCGAGAAGTTCGACCTGGTCATCAGCGACATTCAAATGCCGCGGCTCGACGGCTTCGGGCTGCTGGAAGAAATGAAGCGCGACCCGCGGCTGGCGCGGACTCCCGTGATCGTCGTCAGCTCGGTGGACGGCTCCGAAGACCAGGAGCGCGGCCTCCGCCTGGGGGCCGACGCCTACATCGTCAAACGTCGTTTCGATCACCAAGAGTTGTTGAAGGTCGTCCGCCAGGTCCTGTGATCGGGCCCGCGGCCGCGCTCGGCGGGCCGGCCCATTCCAACGGTCGCGAACAATCGATGCAGTCTATGAACAAGATCCGCGTCCTGATCGTCGAGGATTCGCAAGTCGTGCGCGCGATGCTGCAACACGTGATCGGCAAGGACCCGCGTCTGGAGGTTGTCGGCGCCGTGGGCAGCGCCGAAGAGGCGCTGCGGATCTTGCACGAGATTTCGCCCGACGTGGTTTCGATGGACGTGCGCCTGCCGGGCATGAACGGCCTGGAGGCCACGCAACAAATCATGCGTGACAAGCCGACGCCCATCGTGGTCGTGGCCGCGAGCGTGGCTGCCGATGATCTCGGCATTTCGACCAATGCCCTGCGCACCGGCGCGCTGGCCGTCGTGGAAAAGCCGGTGGGAATCAACCATCGCGACTACGAGGCCATGGCCGACCGCCTCTGCTCGCAATTGGCCGTGATGAGCCAGGTGAAGGTCGTGCGGCAGCGCCTGAACCGGCGAGCGCGGCAACCGGCCGCCGCAGAACCGCCGCCGCCCTGCGCCGGCAACTATGCGTTGGTCGGCATCGTGGCCTCGACCGGCGGTCCTGCGGCAGTGCAGAAGCTGCTGGTGGCGCTGGGGCCGCGGTTTCCGCTGCCGATCGCGCTGGTGCAGCACATGAGTGCGGGGTTCCTCGAAGGGTTTGTCTCCTGGCTCGCGAGCGCCTGTCCGCTGCGCGTCGTGGTCGCCGAAGAGGGCGGGCAGCCGGTGCCTGGCACCGTACACGTGGCCGCGGCCGACCGGCACCTGCAACTCGAAAATGGCGCCTGGCACCTGGGTGCCGGGCTTCCGGTTTGCTCGCAGCGGCCGTCCGGATCGGTCTTGTTTCGCTCGATGGCCCAAGGCCTCGGCCCGCGCGCGCTGGGTATCCTGCTGACGGGCATGGGCGAGGATGGCGCGGCCGGCTTGAAGGACCTGTACGAGGCGGGCGGCTACACGATTGCCGAACACGAATCGACCGCCATTGTCTATGGCATGCCGAAAGCCGCGGTGCGGCTGGGAGCCGTTTGCGAATCCTTGCCCTTGGACCGCATCGGTCCGCGGCTGGGCCAGTTGTGTCCGATTGTACAGGAGCGGTCGTCATGAGTCCCGAGAAACGCATCCTCTTGGTGGAAGATTCGCACACGCAGGCCCTGAACTTGGGCCATGTGTTGGAGCAGGCGGAGTGTACCGTCGACTGGGCCCCCACGGTCGAAGCCGCCATGGAGCAGCTCAACCGGACCTCGCCCGACCTGATCGTCTTGGATTATTACCTGCCGGGAATTCCGGGCGATGAGTTGTGCCGCCGCATTCGTATGAATATCGATACGCGGAACATTCCGATCCTGATGCTCACCACCGACGCGACGCACGATGCGGAGTTGCGCGGCTTGGAAAGCGGCGCCGACGATTTCGTGCCGAAGTCGGCCGATCCCGCGGTCCTGCTGGCCCGCGTGCGGACTTTGCTGCACCGATCCGCGTTGCAAGTCTCGATTCCTGGCCTGGCCGAGCAGCGTTTTCGCCGGGCCCGGCTGCTGACCATCGACGACAGCCTCACGTACCAGCAATACCTGGTCGCGGAATTGGAACAGGAGGGCTACCAGATCGAAAAGGCGATGTGCGGGGCCGAGGGCTTGGAAAAACTACTGCGCGAACCGTTCGACTGTGCCCTGGTCGACCTGGTCATGCCGGAGATGAACGGCATCGAGGTCTGCCGGCAGGTCCGGGCGCGGCGGCCGAGCGACGACGCGCTGGCGTTGCTGATGCTCACCGGCCAAGAGACCAAAGAGGATCTCACGCAAGCCCTGGAAGCCGGCGCCGACGACTTTGTCGGCAAGTCGAGCGACATGGCCGTGCTGAAAGGCCGCATCCGGGCCTTGCTGCGCCGCAAGTTCTGCCAGGAGGACAACCGCCGGATCGTCGAAGAGCTCAAGAGCAAGGAAGTGGAGCTCGTCCGCGCCAGGTCCGAGAAGGCTTTGGCCGAAGCCCAGGCCGCGCTCAACGCGGAGCTCGAACAACGGGTCGAACAGCGCACGGCCGAACTTGCCAAGGCCAATCGCGAACTCGCGCAGCAAACGCGCGAGAACGAAATGTTCGTCTACAGCGTCTCGCACGACCTCCGCTCGCCGCTGGTGAACCTGCAGGGTTTCGGGGGAGAGTTGAAATCCACCTGCCAGGAGCTGCGCAAGATTCTGGAAGAAAGCTCACTGCCGCCAGCGGATAAGCAACGCACGCTCACCCTGGTCGACGACGACATGGGCATGTCGGTCCGTTTCATCCAGACGGCCGTTTTGCGGCTGAGCAATATCGTGGATGCCTTGTTGCAGTTGTCGCGCGCCGGCCGCGTGGAGTACCAGTTCCAGCCGGTTGATACGCAGCCGATCGTGGCCAGGGTGGTCGATTCCTTCACCGTCACGATTGCCGAGCGCGGCGCCACGATCGAGGTCAACGACTTGCCGACCGTCTGGGGCGACCCGACCGCGATCGAACGCGTGCTCGCGAATCTGATCGGCAACGCGCTCAATTATTTGGATCCCCAGCGGCCGGGCGTGATCGAGATCGGCAGCCTGTCGGACGCGCCCCGGCACGCTGCCGACGACCGCGCCTCGCAGCGAACGATTTACATTCGCGACAACGGCCTGGGGATTCCCGCCGCCTATCGCGATAAGATCTTCAAGATCTTTCAGCGGCTGCATCCCGAGG
>DATCFX010000809.1:0-1345 GCA_036509275.1 Pirellulales bacterium
CCAGCGCACTGGGATCGGTGACGGCAAACGTGGTCGGAGCGCCGGTCACGGCGGCCGAGCCGCCATAGCCGACGCCGCTGATCGTCAGCGGGTTGGTGCCCACCGTCTGGCCGTTCAAGTCGAACACCGCGCCCGAAGTGACGGTCACCGTATTGCTGGCCGCGCCCAAACCGGTGGCCGCGCCCAATTGCAACGTACCGAGGGTCACGGCCGTGTTGAACGTCGAGGTGTTGGCCGCATTCAGGATCAACGTGTCGGTGCCGGTCTTGGTCAGCGTGGGCGTGCCGCTGCTGACGGCGATGGTACCCAGCGTCAGGTTGCCGTAGCCACCGACGCTGGAGTTGGAGCCTAAGGTGAGCGTGCCGGCGAGGCTGGCCGCGATGGGGCTCGAATTCCACAAAGCGCCGCTGCTGGCGGCGGCGAGAATCGACGTCGCCGTGACCGAGACGCTCGGGAAATATTGCCCGCCGGCGCCGTTGATCGTCACATTGCCGGCCACGCTGGTCTGGCCGTTCAAGTCCAACATGCCCGTGGCGTTATAAGCCAGGGCAGCCAGCGTGGCCGTGGTGCCCTGCGAAATCGTGAAAGTGTTGGAGCCGGTGAGGGCCGTAATGTAGCTCCCGACCGGAATGCCGGCCGTGCTGGAAACCTGCATGCCGACCTGCAGACCCAGGGTGGTAGTGGTGTCGGTGCCGCCCAGCGTAATGGTGTTGCTGCCAACCGTGGCCGTCGGCAGGCCAGTTTCCACCGTGCTGAGGATATTGGTGCTGGAGACGACAATGCTGCCGGTTCCGCCAGGCAGCGCGCTGGCGCTGGTGAGCTGCACGGTGCCGCCCTGCACGACCAACTGGCCGGTGAAGGTCGAGGAGTTGTTGCCGCCGAGAACCAGGGTGCCGGTGCCGGCCTTGACCAGGGCATTGGCGCCGGTGCCCGTCTCGGTGATGTTGCCGATCAGGTTCAGCGTGCCGGCGCCGTTGCTGGCCGTGTTGGTCGTGGCCAGGATCACGCCGTTGCCGATGGTAATGCCGCTGGTGTTGCCGTTGCTGCTGCCGTCGAAGCCGATCCAGCCGGCGCCGAAATTGCCCGTGCTGCCGTTGACGATGTTGAGAATCGAATTGTTGCCCAAGGCGAGCGACGCGCCCGTGGCCGGGTTGACCACCGCACCGAAGGTAGTGCCCAGCGTGTCGATCGTGGCCGTTTGGCCGCTGGCCAGGGTGTAGTTGTTGCTGATGATCGCGGCGAAGTTGTAGCCGTTGGCGAACGTGGGCACGTTGCTGCTGGCGTAGTACAGGGCGCTGGAGGGAATGGCCTCGAAGCCGCCGACACTCGGCGAGCCGACCGTGTT
>DATCFX010000810.1:0-1085 GCA_036509275.1 Pirellulales bacterium
CGTGTGTTTCGTGGTTCATTGTCCCAGTTTCAGCCAGTCGCCGAGGCCCTGCCCGGCGCCGGGGATTCGCACGATTTCGAGGTCCGGGCGGTTGGCGAAAAACAGCATGGTCACGCGCTCGGTCAGATAGCTCAGCTTACGCGCGTCGCCGTCCTGCCCGCTCGTGTCATACGGCGGGAGCCGGCCAAATGTCGAGAGGATACGCGGCCAGAGCCGGCGGTGGAAGGCGGCCAGCTCGCGGACGATCGAGCGGTGGGCAATGAAATTGTTGCTCCAGAACGCGGGCCGGTGGTAATCGTCGGGCGCCAGGCCGGCCCAGCTCGCGACCTGCTCGAGCACGGGCAAAAAGCCAGGGTGACTCTCGTCGCTGAGCTCCGGCCAGCGACCGTCAATCTCGTAAGCGCACCAGACCACCCGCGGCAATAGCGGCAGCCGGTGCAGCTCGGCCAGTGGCCAACAGTGGGTGGCGTATTTCTTGTCCCAGCTCGCGGTAACCAGACCGATATATTCCGAGGGGCAATGATCCAGCACGTCGCTGTGGAAGATCCGCGACTCGGCGTTGTCGTTGCTCGGATCGAGGTCGGGCAAATAGACGTGCGTGAGCGGCGGCTCGTCGGGGCAAGCCGCCAGCTTGGCGCGGTCGTGACCCAGCACGTGGATCGTCAGTCGTTCCCGCCCAGGTGCCGGGCGGCCGCCGGCGAGCGAGAGATCGAGCAGCTCCGCCGCCGGCCAGGCGGCGTACGGCTTTTGGTCAACGCCGGCGAAGTGCAAAATCAGCGGCGCTTCGCGGGCCGCCCGGACCTCGTTCAGTGCGGCGGCGAAACCGGCCGGCGGCTTGGGCCCGGAGGCTTCGCATTGTTCGTGGTAGGAGCGCGGCGCGCAGAGCGGATTAAGACCCAGCGATTCGAGCGACCAGATCAGGCCGCCTTGATCGTTAAGCCGAAACAGCGGCCGCAACGTGCGATCGCCGGCGGCCAGCTCGGCCGCCTCAATCCAACGATCGATGATCGCCTCGTCGCGCGGCATTTCCAGGCCGACGACTCCGGCGTTGAGCGGCCAGGCCAAGCGCGTCGGCGCCGGCAAGC
>DATCFX010000811.1:0-4049 GCA_036509275.1 Pirellulales bacterium
CGCGGCAGCACAGACTGCCCAGCGGCCCGTAAGTGTCATACTGGGGAGAGCGAGGCAGGCATGAGCGGTACGCTGGCGCAAACACCTCTCCACGCTTGGCATGCCGCTCATCATGGCCGGCTGGTCGACTTCGCCGGCTGGTCGATGCCGGTGCAATACAGCTCGATCGTCGCCGAACACCAGGCCACGCGCAACGCGGCCGGCATGTTCGATATCTCGCACATGGGCCGCTTGCGCTTCGACGGCCCAGGCGCCGCCGACTTGCTCGACAGCCTGCTCACGCGCCGCGTCGCCGATCAGCAGCCCGGCCAGATCCGCTACTCGCTCGTCACCAACGACGCGGGCGGCATCCTCGACGACGTGCTGCTGTATCATCTGATTGATGCGGCCGGCAGTTCGTATCGCTTGCTGGTCGTCAACGCCAGCAACCGCGAAAAAATTCTCGCTTGGATCGAGCGCCACCTGGCCGGCCATCACGACGCGAGCATGACCGATCTCACGCACGATTGGGCCATGCTGGCCGTGCAAGGGCCGCGAGCATTGGACCTCGTGCAGCCGCACGCCGATGTCGAGCTGCGCAAACTGAAGTATTACCACGGCACCGAAGCGCGCATCGCGGACCAGGCGGCGATTGTCAGCCGCACGGGATATACCGGCGAGGATGGTTGCGAGCTGATTGTCGAAGCCGACGTGGCCGCCGGCATTTGGCAGCAATTGATCGACGCCGGCGCCGCACCGGCCGGCCTGGGCTGCCGCGACACCCTGCGCCTCGAGGCCGGCATGCCGCTGTATGGGCATGAGTTGTGGGAAAACATCGATCCGCTGCAGGCTGGGCTGGGCTTTGCGGTCAATCTGGAAGGCCGGCAGTTCGTCGGCCGCGATGCGCTGGTCGAGCGGCAACGGGACACGCAGGCACCGCGGCGCGTCGGCCTGTCGTTGGCCGGCAAGCGCGTGCCGCGCGAAGACTATGCTATTATGTGCCAGTCTCGACAGGTGGGCCAGGTGACCAGCGGCACGTTTTCGCCCACGCTCGAGCGTCCCATCGCAATGGGCTACGTCGAGCCGGCCTTGGCCCGGCCGGGCCAGCGGCTGGAGATCGACATCCGCGGCCGCCGCGAAGCGGCCACCGTTGTCGAGTTGCCGTTTTACCGCCGGCCGACGACCTGACGCCGCCCGCTTCCCCGATCTGCCGCCATTCGCTTTTTTTCTGACGATTCATAAGGAGCCACGAGCGTGAAGCCGGAAAACCTGCTGTTTGCAAAAACGCACGAATGGGTGCATTTGGAGCAAGAAGCCGGAGCGAAAGTGGCCACCGTGGGCATTTCCGCCTTCGCGCTCGAGGCCCTGACCGACCTGGTGTACATCGAACTGCCCGAGGTCGGCCGGCAGGTCAAAGCCGGCGAGAGCTTCGGCGAGATCGAGTCGGTCAAGGCCGTCAGCGATATGTACAGCCCGGTGACCGGCGAGGTGATCGCGGTACACAAGGAGCTGTCGGACAAGCTGGATAGTTTGAATAGCGACCCCTACGGGCAGGGCTGGATGATCAAGGTAAAATTATCCAGCGACCATGGCGTGGCCGGGTTGCTCGATTTCGAGGCCTATCAACAGCAATGTGCCGAAGAGGGGCACTAGAACAATGATGAATGATGATTGATGAATGATGAATAGGGAACGACGGACGCTCTTCCTACATTCAGCATTCATCATTCCTACTTCCTCATTCTGAACAGGTTCCATGCCTTATCTACCCAACACGGATGAAGATCGCCAGGCGATGCTCGCGGCCATTGGCCTCGGTTCGCTTGACGAACTGTTCGCCATGGTGCCGGCCGAGCTGCGGCTCGAGCGACCGTTGGACTTGCCGCCGGCGCTCACCGAGTTGGAACTGACGGCGCACATGGCCGGGTTGGCCGCGAAGAATGTCTCGGCGGCCCAACGCGTGTCGTTTCTCGGCGGCGGCAGCTACGACCATTTCATTCCGGCCGTGGTCGATGCCCTGGCCTCGCGCGGCGAGTTCTATACTTCGTACACGCCCTATCAGCCGGAAGTCAGTCAGGGGAACCTGCAAGTCTTTTTCGAGTACCAGTCGCTCGTCACGCGCTTGACCGGCATGGAAGTGTCCAATGCCAGCCTGTACGACGGGGGCAGCGCCGCGGCCGAAGCGGTGATGATGAGCCTGGCGGCTACCGGGCGCAATCGCGTCGTCGTACCCTCCAGCGTACACCCGGAATTCCGCCAGATCCTAGCCACGTATCTGCGCGATCTCGACGTGCAACTGGTAACCGTGCCCGCTGCCGGCGGCAGCGTGTCGCTCGAGGCGCTATCGGCCGCGATCACGCCGGATACGGCCTGCGTGCTGGTGCAGCATCCAAACTTTTTCGGCTGTTTGGAAGACGTCGAAGCCTTGGGCCAGGCGGCGCATGCGGCTGGGGCCATGTTTGTCGTCTCGGTCGATCCGATCAGTCTCGGCCTGCTCAAGCGGCCGGGCGATTATGGTGCCGATATTGTCGTGGCCGAAGGCCAATCGCTCGGCAGTCCGACGGCTTACGGCGGCCCGTACCTGGGCATCATCGCCTGCCGCGAGGCGTTTGTGCGGCGGCTGCCCGGCCGAATCGCCGGTCAGACGGTCGATCGCCACGGCCAGCGCTGCTGGGTCTTGACGCTGCAAACGCGCGAACAGCACATCCGCCGCGAAAAGGCCACGAGCAACATCTGCACCAACCAGGGCCTCTACGCGCTGCGGGCCGCGATCTACCTCAGCCTGATGGGTCCGCAAGGCATGCGCGAAGTGGCTACGCTCTGTCTGCAAAAGTCGCATTACGCGCTGCGGACGCTCACAGCCGCCGGCCGGTTGTCGCCGGCCTTCGAGCGCCCGATGTTCAAGGAGTTTGTCGTTCGCGATTCGCAGCGCGACGTGCAGTCGCTCGTGGACGAAGCGGCCGAGGCGGGCTTCTTTGCCGGCGTACCGCTGGGCCAGTGGTATCCCGAGTTGTCGGATTGCCTGCTGATCGCGGTGACCGAGAAGCGAACGAAGTCGGAGATCGATCGGCTGGCCTCCGTGCTGAATCCCAGTTCCACCCGGTTGTCGGCTGCCCATGCGTAACACCCTTGCCACACGATCGATCTTCGAGCTTTCGCGGCCCGGCCGCCGTGCCGCGGTTCTGCCGGCCTGCGACGTGCCGTCGCTGCCGCTGGAGGAACTGGTGCCGGCCGCGGCGCTGGCCAGCCAGCCGCCGGCATTGCCGGAGCTGTCGGAGCCGGACGTGGTGCGGCATTTTACGAACCTCTCGACGTTGAACATGTCGGTCGACACGCACTTCTATCCGCTCGGCTCTTGTACGATGAAGTACAACCCCAAGCGGAACGAGCGCTTGGTGTCGCTCGCCGGGATGGCCGAGTTGCACCCGTATCAACCTGCGGACACGGTGCAGGGCCTGCTCGAGTTGCTGTACGAGTTGCAGCTGATGCTGGCCGAGATTGGCGGCCTGCCGGCCGTGTCGCTGCAACCGGCGGCCGGGGCGCAGGGCGAATTGGCGGCCTTGATGGTGGCCGCCGCATATTTTCGCGACATCGGTCAAAAGCGTTCGAAGGTGCTTGCGCCCGATAGTGCGCACGGCACGAATCCGGCCAGCGCCGCGATGGCCGGCTTCGAGACCCGCTCGATCAAGAGCACAAAGCGCGGATTCGTCGATCTCGACGATTTGCGTGCGAAGCTCGACGATCAGACCGCCGTGCTGATGATCACCAACCCCAACACGCTGGGCATGTTCGATCGGCACATTGCCGAGATTGCCGAGTTGGTACACGCGGCCGGCGGGCTGGTGTATCTCGACGGGGCGAACATGAACGCCATCCTGGGCATTTGCCGGCCCGGCGATTTCGGCGCCGACATGATGCACTTCAATCCGCACAAGACCTTCAGCGGGCCGCACGGCGGAGGCGGACCCGGCGCGGGGCCGATCGCCGTCACCTCGACTTTGGCCCCTTACCTGCCGGCGCCGATCGTCGAGCGCGCGGGCGATCGCTATCGTCTGGCTTACGACCGGCCC
>DATCFX010000812.1:0-6163 GCA_036509275.1 Pirellulales bacterium
AACTCCGGATACCGCTGTTCGAGCAGCTCAACGATCCGCAACGCCTGCTCGTTGTGCGAAAAGCCGCCTTGGCCGGCCAGGCATGCGGCGAGCACGTCCTCGCCGGCATGACCATAAGGCGGATGCCCGAGATCGTGCGCCAGGGCCAGCGCCTCGACCAGATCCTCGTTCAACCGCAAAGCGCGGGCCAGCGTGCGCGCGATCGAGGCGACCTCGAGCGTGTGCGTCAGCCGGGTGCGATGGTAATCGCCCAGCTCGCCGGTAAAGACCTGCGTCTTGGCACTCAGGCGGCGATACGCGGCGCTGTGGACGATGCGATCGCGGTCGCGGTGATAAGGCCCGCGGTACGGGTGCAACGGCTCGGGATGTTTGCGGCCCGCCGAGTGCCGGCTGTGCATGGCGTAAGGAGCCAGCAGCAGCTTGTCGCGCTGGAAGTAAACGGGCGTTTCGTCGGCAGGACTGTTCACGCCGGATCCGAGCCTGCCGTGCCGCCGCTCGGCTGCTCGGCCAATGCCGGGGCGAGCAGTTCCCAGACCGCATCGAGCGATTGCGAGATGACGCGGGTATCGGCGACGACCGGCATGAAATTGTTGTCGCCCGTCCAGCGCGGCACGATATGCCAGTGCAGATGCCCCGGCACGCCGGCTCCGGCCACGCGGCCCAGGTTGAGCCCGATGTTGATGCCTTCGGCGTGCAGCAATTTCTCCAGCAGCCCCACCAGACGCGAGATCAGATCGAGGCAGCCGGCTTGCAACTGGCGGTCGAGTTCATCCAGCCGGGCCAGGTGCCGCAGCGGGGCGACCAGCACGTGGCCATTGTTGTACGGATAGCGATTGAGCGCCGCCATCACGCCCTGGCCGCGATACACGACGTGGTTCTGTCGATCGCGGTCGTCGACCGCATTGCGGCACAAAAAGCATGCCTGCTCGCCGCCGGGCAGCAGCGGCCGATCAACGGCCGGGTCCGTCTGCGCCGCAGACTGGCCGGTGATGTAAGCCAGGCGCCAAGGGGCCCACAGGCGTTCGCTCGACAAGCTGCAATTCTCCCCGCCATCAAACTCAGCACCACAAGTGGCCGCCCGCTAAAGAGTTTAGTGGGGCTCTGATGAGGCGGCAAGCTACGTCCAGAAGAAGATGTCGAACAGCCACATTGCCACTTGGGCCATAAAAACCCGCGCTCGCCGAAACAGCACGCCCGCGCCGGCCGCCAGCAACAAGAGCGCGGCCATGACGCACAGAATCGGGAAGAACCCGCCGCCGTAGCGATCGATGATCCATAGCGTCCAGCGGATCAGGCCGAAGGCAGCGCCGAAGCACGTCAGCGAGACGAACAATCGCCACAGCTCGATGCGCGATTTCATGCCCCCTAGCTTAACCGATCGCTGGACCCAAACGATCGCCGGCGGCCAGCGGATACCCGCGCAAAAACTCAGCGGCCGAGAGCAGGCGTTTTCCGGCCGGCTGCAATGCCTCAAGCCGCAGCCAGCCTTCGCCGGTCGCAACGACCAGTTCGCCGCCCGCGGCCACGACCACGGTTCCAGGCTCTGCCCGCTGGTGCTCACCGGCCGGCACTTCATGGGCAGGTCCTAAGATCAGCCGCAGCGGCGGGGCGCCGACTCGCAGCCGGTTTGTGCTGGTCCGCGGCCAGGGCTCCAACGCCCGAATCTGATTGCGAATGGTCGAAGCCGCGCGCGACCAATCGACTTCGCCGTCGCTCTTGCGCAGCCGCCGCGCGGGCGATGCGAGCCCGGCGTCTTGCGGCATCGGCTCGACCTGGCCGGCCGCCAGTTGCTCGATCGTCCGGCAGACCAGCGGGGCTCCCAGCTCAGCCAGCCGGATTTCCAGTTCGGGCGCCGTTTCCTCCGGCCCGATTTCGGTGGCCGCTTGCGCCAGCGTGGGGCCGGCGTCGATGCGGGGGCTCATGTGAATCACCGTCACGCCGGTGGTCCGCTCGCCACGATAGATGGCCCAATTGATCGGCGCCGCGCCGCGATACTTCGGCAGCAGCGAGCCGTGCAAATTGATTCCGCCCAGCCGGGCCGTGCCCAATGTTTCCGGCGACAGGATCTGGCCGTAGTCGGCGACAATCAGCAAGTCGGGCCGCAAGTCTCGCAGGAGCGTCTGCGCCGACTCGGTATTTACATTTTCCGGATCCAAGACCGGCGTGCCGTGCTCGGCCGCCACCTCGCGCATCGGCGCCGGCACGGGCCGCCTGGCCGGCCCGCTACGAAGCGGTTGCGTGATCAAACCGACCACTTCGTGCGGCGTGTCGTACAAGGCCCGAAATGTCGGCACGGCAAACGGTCCCGTGCCCATCATGATGAGTCGCATGCGCTGAATACTCCCGGGCGGGCGCCGCGAGGCTCGCCATTGGGGGCTCGCAAGGTTCAAGTTGCCAGCGGCAAATCGTTCAGGTTCGCAGGCCTTCCAACTCGGCTAGTCGGGCGGAGATGCTGCGGTCGTCGGGAATTTCGCCACGCTCGCGCCGCTGGTTGAATTCGGTCTCAAACTCGACCAATAGCTCCTTGACCGCGATGCGGCTGGTGGGGCTGATGCGGTCGATAATCAAGATGCCGTCCAGGTGGTCCGCCTCGTGCTGCACCACGCGGGCAAACAGACCGGTGGCGTCGATCGTCACTTGTTCGCCGCTCAGGTTGTAGCCGCTGATGGTCACCTTGTCCGGCCGCTTGACCGGCACGTACAAGCCGGGCAGGCTCAGGCAGCCTTCCTCCTCCTCTTCCATCCCTTTGTGCTTGCTGAGCACGGGATTGATGAAGACCAACTGCTGCTCCTTTTCGGCCGCGTTGCCGGTCGTGTTCATCACGAACAGCCGATAGGGCAGGTCGACCTGGTTGGCGGCCAGGCCGCAGCCGTTGTGCTGATACATCAGCTCGAACATCTCGGCGACCAGCTTATGAACTTCCGCATCGACCCGCCGTAGTGGTTTCGAAGCACGCGATAGCGTGGGATGAGGGAATTGAACGACTCGCAGCACAACAGACTCCCGGGGAAATAGGTGGCGAACGAGGAATTATAGTCGTCATGCCCGCTGGTGAAAGGCGAGCCAGAACCGCCGCGTTCGATCGCGACGGCCGCGTTGCGGCAGCTCGCGTCGTCGGCGGTCTCGTTGACCGTTTGACAGAAGCGGCCTAAAATGCGGTGGTTCTCGACGCAATCCCTTCACTGGCTTCCATTTCCGGAGCGCTGACAGTCATGACCGAGGCGGTTTGTGATGAGCCCCGTGGGGCCTCGCTCAGCCTCCCTTCGTGGCTGCTCTCGATTTTATTCCACGCCGCGCTGGTCGTGGTCCTAGGGCTCACGATCCAGGCCGAACCGCCCGGCGCGGCCGTCGAAGAGCCTGATCGCGACGTGGGCGTGGTGCTCAAACGCGTCGATCGCGCGGGCGAAACCGAGTACCAGGGGCCGGACGCGGGGGCCCAGCCGAGCCCAGCGGCCCAGCCTTCGCCCCGGCAAATGGTCGGCGACCAGGCGCCGATCGATATTGCCAGCGCGCTGCCCAAGGCCACGGAGATTATCGGCATCGGCGGTCTGGCCAGTGAGGGGCCCGCCAATGTTCGGCAAATGACCACCGGCAAGACGCCCACTGCCAATTTCCGCGCCGGCATGGGCCGCACCAAGGTTTATGGCATTGCGGGCCAGGGTTTCAAGTTCGTCTATTGCTTCGATCACTCGGCCAGCATGGGAGGGTCGGGCCATACCGCGCTCCAGGCGGCCAAGTCCGAGCTGCTCGCAAGTCTCGACCAACTGGGTCCCACGCACCAGTTTCAGATTATCTTTTACAACGATCATCCCACGATCTTCGACATCACCGGCCGGGCCGGCCGGCTGGTGTTTGCCACGGATCAGAACAAGCAGCAGGCCCGACATTTTGTCGAAGGCATCAAGGCTGGTGGCGGCACCGACCACCAGGCGGCGCTGGACATGGCCTTGAATCTCAATCCCGACGTGATCTTCTTCCTCACCGACGCCGATCAGCCGGAGATGAGCCCCGGCCAGTTGGCCCGGCTGCGCCGCCGCAATCGGGCCGCCCTGATCAACGCCATCGAGTTTGGGCAAGGGCCGCCGCTGGGCGACGAGAATTTTCTGATGCGCTTGGCTCGCGAGAATGGCGGCAGCTACGTGTACATCGACATTACCAAAGCTCTGCACGAAGCGAGGCCCGACAATGGATAAGCGTTGGGGGTGCAACGCGCTGGTCTGGCTGGCGACGATCGGCACCGCGCCCGCGCGGCTGCTCGCGGCCGAGGGCCGGGACGTGGTGATCGTGGCCAGCGAATCGGACCCTCAAACCCGGCTGCGCTCCAGCGGCACGATTGTCGATTACACCGGCCGCGAATTGGTGCTCGAGTTGCCCAGCGGCGCGCGCCGACAGTATCCGGCCTCGCAGGTGCTCGAAATCCAGACTCAGCGCTCGCCCGACCAAACGGCGGCCGACGAGTTGTTCGCAAAACACGAGTTCGCGCCGGCCCTGGAAAAATATCAGCGGGCAGCGCATGCGGAGTCGCGCCGCTGGATGCTCCGGCAGATCCTGGCGAGGATCGTCGAGTGTGCGCGCGAGTCGGGCCAGACCGCTTTGGCCGGCGATACGTTCCTGGCGCTGGTGCGCGACGATCCGACCACGAGTTTCTTTCGGCTGATCCCGCTGGCCTGGCTGCCGGTCGAACCGCGACCGGAACTGGAAAAGCGGGCCAGCGTGTGGCTGGCGCGGCCCGATGCGCCGGCCGTGCTGCTGGGCGCGAGTTGGCTGCTGATCGGCGCCGGACAACAACAGGCTTTGGCGCGACTCGAGGGCGTGGCCACGAGCCCCGACCCCAGCATTGCGGCCCTGGCTGAGGCTCAAACCTGGCGCGTGCGCTTCGCCGCCGCCGATGGCGGCGAGCTGGCCGCGTGGCGCGACAAGCTCGAGCGGTTTCCCGCCGGGATTCGGGCCGGCCCTGATCTGATTCTCGGCCGGGCGCTGCTGTTCCATCGGCAAACCGAGCCGGGCACAATGGCCCTGATGCGCGTGCCGATCTTGTTTCCCGACGAGCGGACCTTGGCGGCCGAGGCTTTGTGGCTGGCGGCCGAGGCCCTGCGGGCCGGTCACCAGCCCCGTGAAGCCGCCACCTTGTATCGCGAGCTGGCGACCGAATACCCTGACGCACGCTGGGCGGCCGACGCCCGCAACCGATTGTCCGCGCTGCTGCGTCCGGTGGCCGAAGCGGCGCCAGCCCCCTGATGCGTGATCGTCTTTTCAAACGGGCAAGCAACCTAGAGATTAGCCCCGCCGGGGCGGAGAACGAGGCAGCGGAACATGAGGGCCGATCGCTTGCGAACCCAAATCTTTGGCTTGTGTGCCGCACTGCTCGCGGCGGTAGCGGTCGGCGCACAGCAGTCGAGCGTGCTGGCCCAGACGCCGGCCGCTCAAAAGCCGCCGGCCGCGGCCGCAGCGCCCGCGGGGCATGGTTTCATCGACATTGTGCTGGCCGGCGGCTTCGTCGGTCATACGATCATTGTGCTATCGATTGTGGCCTTGGCCTTGGCCATCGACCAGGCTTGGAAGATTCGCGCCGCGGTGCTCATGCCGCCGGGACTGGCTGATAAAGTCCGCGGATACTTGCAGGCCGGACAACTGGCCCAAGCCCAGCAGCAGTGCAAGTTGCAATCGAGCGTGCTGGCCTCGGTGCTGGCGGCCGGCTTGTCCGAGATCGACGCGGGCTGGCCAGCCGCCGAGAAGGCGATGGAAGACATGGTGGCCGAGCACTCGGCCCGGCTGTTTCGCCGCATCGAATATCTGTCGGTCATCGGCAACATCGCGCCCATGCTGGGTTTGCTGGGCACGGTGATCGGCATGGTCGTGGCCTTTCGGCAGGTGGCCGTGACGCAGGGGGCGGCCCGAGCGGCCGATCTGGCCGAGGGCATTTACCTGGCACTGGTCACGACGGTGGAAGGCTTGATCGTGGCGATTCCCTGCCTGGGCGTGTTCGCCATTTTGCGCAATCGCGTCGACGAGCTGATCGCCGAAGTGGCCTACACCGCGCAGCACGCCTTCTCGCCGCTGCGGCATGGCCGCGCGGCCGCCCCGCGGCGGGCCTCTCCGCTGCCGCCGCCGGTGGAAGGCAGGGCCTGATGCGCGCGCCGGTCTATAAGGGGCACGTCAGCCT
>DATCFX010000813.1:0-3841 GCA_036509275.1 Pirellulales bacterium
AGCGCAAAGTGGTGCTGGCCACTAATGTGGCCGAAACCTCGATCACGATCGACGGCGTGACGGGCGTCGTCGACTCCGGCCTGGCCCGCACGCTGCGCTTCGAGCCGGCCGTGGGCTTGAATCGCTTGGAGCTGGGCCGCATCTCGCAAGCCTCGGCCGAGCAACGGACGGGCCGAGCCGGCCGCACGGCGCCAGGCACGTGCCTGCGGCTGTGGACCGCGGCCGAGCAACACCTGCTCGCCGCGGAAGAAGTGCCCGAGATTCTCCGCGTCGATCTGGCCGCGGCCGTCTTGCAATTGGCCTGTTGGGGCGAAACGGAGCTGGCCGATTTCCACTGGCTCCAATCGCCGCCGCCGGCAAGCATCGAAAGCGCCATCGCCCTGCTCCAGCCGCTCGGGGCAGTGGCCGATCGCCGGCCGACGGAGTTGGGCCGCCTCATGGCCCGGCTGCCCGTCCACCCGCGGCTCGCGCGGCTGCTCGTGGAAGGCGCCCGCTTGGGCCATCCGCGCCGCACCGCACTGGCTGCCGCCCTGCTCTCGGAGCGCGATCCGTTTCGCCGAGCGCCGGGCGGCCGCCGGACATCGCAACACCGCTCCGATTCCGACGTGCTCGATCGGCTAACGGCCTTGGAAGACTTCGAGCGGCGGGCTGGTCCGGGTTCCGACCTCGCGCCGCTGGATCCCGGCGCCGCCCGCGCCACGTTGAGAGCCCGCGACCAGCTTTTGCGGCTGCTCGAGGGGCAAGTGCCGACGGGCGATTCCCGGGCATGCGATCCGGACGAAGCGGTCATGCGGGCACTGCTCATGGCGTATCCTGACCGCGTTGCACGCCGCCGCGAGCCGGCCGGGCGCCGGGCCTTGCTGGTCGGGGGGCGAGGCGTGCGGCTGGCCGACGAAAGCGCGGTTGGCGAGGCCGAATGGTTCGTCTGCGTCGAGATCAACGAAGTCGGTCAAGGCGAGGCCCTGGTGCGGCAGGCCTCGGCGATCGAGCGCGACTGGCTGCCGGCCGATCGAGTGACCAGCGGCATCGACGTTCAATTTGATAGCCAGCGTGAACGGGTTATCGCGTGGCGGCGAACGCGGTATGCCGAT
Organism: Pirellulales bacterium; assembly: GCA_036509275.1. Lineage (GTDB taxonomy): Bacteria > Planctomycetota > Planctomycetia > Pirellulales > PNKZ01 > DATATB01. The sequence goes on from DATCFX010000813.1 coordinate 1,092, forward strand.
CTGGTGATCGGCGAGTCGCCCACGAGCATTCCGCCCGAGATCGATCCGGGCGCCATTCTGGCGGCAGCTATTCTCGACCGCTTCGGCGACGAGTGGCCGCTGAGCGACGAGGAATCCGCGTTTCTGGCTCGCGTCGAGTTGCTGCGGCAGGCGATGCCCGACTTGGAACTGCCGGAGATTTCCGGCCGCCCGATCGCGGCCTGGCTGCCCGAGTTGTGCTCCGGCCAGGTGTCGATGGCCGACGTGCGCAAGCAGTCGCTGCTGGGCGTTTGGAAATCGCATTTCACCGCCGCGCAACTCCAGGCGATCGACCGCGACGCGCCGGAGCGTTTGCGCGTACCCAGCGGCAGCCTGGTCGCACTGCACTACGAGTTGGGCAAGCCGCCGGTGCTGGCCGTGCGGATCCAGGAGGTCTTCGGTTGGCGGCAGACGCCGCGGATCGCCGGCCAGCGCGTGCGCGTCCTGCTGCACCTGTTGGCGCCCAACATGCGGCCGCAGCAGATCACCGACGATCTGGAAAGCTTCTGGACCAACACCTACAGCCAGGTCCGCAAAGACCTTCGCCGCCGGTATCCGAAACACGCCTGGCCGGAAGATCCCTGGACAGCCCAGCCCGAGCACCGCCCCCGAAGCAATCGGCGGTCTTGAACGCGCGGAGGCCCCCGATGCCGTGTGGCCGGGCACGGGTGTTGGCACGTACTTGCTGCCAGTTGTACGACCCACAAGCGGTCGAAATGACGGCCGCCGCGCCGTGGCTCATCCTTCGTCGTCCAGCATGCTCTTGCCCGTACCGCCCAGGGCGATGGCATGGGCCACGGCGTGCATGCGGCTGTGCGCAATGGCGACGAGAATCTCTTGGATGCCCTGGCTGACGACCAGATCGCGCAAGCCGCCGCGCAGCCGCACGGTGGGTTTGCCCAGCGAATCGTTTCGTAGTTCGATGTCGCGATAGCTCAGGCCGGGCTTGGGTCGGGCCCCCAACAGTTGCAAGACCGCCTCCTTGGCGGCCCAGCGGCCGGCGAACTCCTGCGTGGCGTGCCGCCGCGTTTGGCAGAAGCGAATCTCGTTCATCGTGTACACGCGATTGATGAACAGCTCGCCATGCCGCTCGATCATCTTGCCGATCCGCAGACATTCGATGATGCCCGTGCCCAGTCCCAAGATATTCACTGCGGGGCCTCCATCGCCGAAGGCTCGGTCGCCGAGCCGGCCGGCGAATCAACGGACGGCGCGGCCGTTGCCGGCGCCGCGTTCGGAGCCACGCTGGGGGCCGCGGGCTCGCCGAGCAATTCGAGCACGGTCCGGCGAGTTGCGTCGTCCAGCCAAACCGAGCGGTGCCCTGCCGACGTCGCCCCGATCAATTCCAGCCGCAGCGGGCCGCAGCCAGACTGACAGTGCAAGAGCCGATAGCGCTCGGGCGGCGATGTTTCGCAACCGTACAAAACCGCCAGGCCGGCCGCTTGCGGGGCCGCGAGGTCTCCGCTGCGCACCGTGCGATACCAACTCCGGCAGCGAGGGCAATACGGCTGCCGGGCCGCGAACCATACCAGGCCCACGGCCGCGACCGCTTGCAGGGCCGCATCCAAGACCCAACTGGCCCACACCCAGCCGCCGTGCAATCGCAGGGTAAACCAGGCCCGGCCGCGCGCGGCCGTCGTCCGCAAAAAGTCTTCGAAGCTGGGGTGCAACTCCGGAATCGCCGCCACCAGTCCGCTGAGCTTATTTCCGCTGAGCTTGGCGCTATATCCCTGTTCGATCTTGTCTTGCGTGATTCGATACCAAACCAAGTGCTGCCCTGCCGCCAGTGCCAGGCTCAAGACCAGCGTGCCGCCCAGCAGCCAAGGCCGCGAGGCGAGCCCCGATGGCCGCATCGCCAGCACAAAGCCGGCGCCCAGCACCAGGCCGGTGAGCAGCGGCAGCACAATCACCGGCGCAAATCGCTCGGCCAGCAGCACGCTGGCCCAGCACCAGGCGGCCGTCCAGGCAGCCGCGACAACCAGCCAGGAAACCACTTCACGCACCCGGGCGCGACCACGCGCCGGCATGTTATCTTGACGGCGCGTTTTTGCCCGGAACCAGAGAGTCATACTTCCATGTTGCGGCCTTGAAGGTGAATTTGCAACTCCATCCACGCGAATCCGCGCCTATCAGCGGCTTCCGTGCCCTTCACCGTTCCGCAGTTTGCCCGGGATTCTTGCCACACACTCGGGGGCCGATTCGGCCCCCCGCGGCGGCCACAAAATCCGCGTTCGCTTAGCGTTGCGGGCTGCTGGCCGGCAGGGCGACCGCATCGATCGAAACCAGCTTGCCCATACGCGTGGCTCCGGCCACGGCCAACAGCGTGCCCGGCCGCCAGGCGAGCAGCTTGTGGTGGAAACGCGGCGTGTTCAGCCGGCCGGCCACGTCCCAGTTCGCACCGTTTTTGTCGAGGCGATAGACGTTGCCATCCAAGCCGCTGATATCAACGCGGCCTTCTGAAGTGCAGGCCGCGATCCCGTTGCCGTTCATCGGCATGCCGGGAATATCCGGACCTTTGGACCACGATTGCGACTCGATGTCGAAGACGTCGACTTGTTTGGAGATTCCGCCCTGGGACTGTAAGCCGCCGATCGCGTACAGCTTGCCGTCGATAGCGGCGGCGGCCAGGGCCCGCCGCTCGAAGGGCTGCTTGGGCAGTTTCTTCCATGCAAGTTGCTTTGCCCGCAGGTCGAGCACCAGCGACGTCGTTTGCCAGCGTGGCGCCTGCGCGC
>DATCFX010000814.1:0-5125 GCA_036509275.1 Pirellulales bacterium
GCCGGCGGCAGTTCGAATGGATCGGCCGAGACGCCAGCCTGCGAACCCGCTATCAGCCGGCAGGTGAGTGAGGTCCGGCCACTGGGACAGGCTGTCAGGTGGAGCGTGTCATACCAATCGACCGGCACCATCAGGGTTTCGATCTCGTGGTAGCCGTCGGCGCGCCGGGCCAACACCTCGAGGAACAGATTCAGCTTCGCCGGCGTCCAGACTTCTACGCCCGACATGGACCGGTGCATGTGCATCAAACCCGTCCCTGGTTTGGATCGCGCATTTTGGATAAACGCGCCGCGCTCGCAATCCTCTCCACTCCCCGAGGCCGACGCCGCGGGGTCGCCGCATCATCGCAGAATCCCTCCCGATACTGGGAAATTCTATTGGATCGGCCGCCGACAGGTCAACCAAACGCCGTCGGGCAAAGCCAGTCTGGGGCAGATGGCTAAGTCGCGTGACTTGGGTAGATTGCCCGCGTCAGCCGCCAATCGGCCAAGACGCCAGCCAGCTATTCGGCGCTGAGGCTGGCACAAACCAGCTCGCGATCATTGCGAGCAAACACGTGCCGATACGCAAAGGCCGGATGCGACCAGCAGACGCCGCCGCGCTGCCGCAACTGTTCTTTGGTGGGTTCCAGCAGCTTCGTGCGGCTGATTTCGTCGTAACCCTCGGGCGTGAGCCGGGCGATGATCAGCTCGCCGCGCTCGTTGAACAACCACTCCTGGGGGCCATTGCGCACCATGTGAATGGTGCTCCAGCGGGTGCGCGGCGTGGCCTTGTCGCTTTCCCAAATCCGGCGGCCGGTTTGCTCGTCCAAGCAGCGCAGCTCGCCGTAGCTGTCGACGCCATAAAGATAGCCGTCAATCGCCAGTGGCGTGCTGATGATCGAGTGCAAGGCCTCGGTGTGCTTTTCGTCCGTTCCGCGCCGAGCCCACAGCTTTTCCACCTCGAACCGATCGGGCATGAGCCGCAGCATCAGCGAGCCGTCGTAAAACGTGGTCACGAACAACCGCGGGCCATCGACCACCGGCGTGGCAATGCCAATCACCATTTGCGTCGGCGGAAACGGATATTTCCAGAGCACCTCGCCGCTCTCCGGCTTGAGGCCGGCGACATGCTGACCGGTAAGGCAGGCCAGCACCGGCTGGCCGTTTTGCTCGGTGATGATCGGGGCCGCGTACGAGGCGTCGTCGTCCAGCGCTCGCCAGCGCTCCTGGCCGCTTTGTTTATCGAAGGCCACCAGGCAGGCATTGTTCTTGCCGCCGATTTGCACGATCAGCAGATCGCGATAGACCAGGGGCGAGGCGGCAATGCCCCAGATCGGCATGCGAATGCTGTATTCCTGCTCCAAATCTTTTTTCCACAGCACCGCACCGCTGGCTGCGTCGAGCGCGTGCAGGCGGCCCGTGGCGCCTAGCGCAAAGGCCCGGCCGTCGTCAATGCTGACTGCCGCGCGCGGGCCGGCCGGATAACTGATGGCGTACTTGCACTCGTACTCAAAAGTCCACAGGGGCTTGCCGGTTTTTGCGTCGAAAGCGTGGACGCGTTCAGCCTGCCGCGGCTCGACGAGCCGATCGGTGACAAACACGCGACCGTCGCAAACGGTCGGGCCGGAATAGCCGGCGGCGATCGGCGCTCGCCAGGCGAGCGGCAACTGCGGCGAGTCGAAATGGTCTACCAGCCCCGTCTCGCGCCAGATGCCGTCACGCGTCGGCCCGCGCCATTGCGGCCAATCGTCGGCTTGCAGTTCGCGCGGCGCGAGGATTGTCAGCAGTGCCAGACCACAAGCGGCAAGATTAGCGATCGACAGCGGCATGCGAGGTAGTTCCTGGGGATGCGTGGGAGAAAATCGTTCTCGGCAGCCCGTCCCGAGCTAGAACTGGCCACCGCCACTCATGCCGGACTGGATCGGAGCATCGTCCCCGCCTTCCGCAGGTGCGATGGAAGCGCCACACGTCCGCAAGAACCGTGCGACCTGGAGTTGCACGCGGCGCGTCTGACGGACGACGACCCCGACGCCGAGGCTCTCGACCGTGCCCTGACCGCCGTTGTTCTTCCAACTCGCCGGCTCGATCACTTTCGGAACCGCGCGGGCCAGGTCATCCGCCAGACTACGCTGGGCAACCGCCCCGGCAGGCGCTTGGGTCGCGGATTTTTCGTCCTTACCGGGCTGTTTGGCAACCGGTGGGGCGGACGGCTTCGGCCTAAGAAAATACGTGACCACGAACATCTTGTCCGGGTGCTCGTCGGCGGCCTGCGGACCGCCTTGCAGGCCGGTCTCGGCTCGAACTTTGCGCGTGGCAGCCAACAGGCCATAAATTTCGTCGTGTATTTCCGAGGTTTGCGAAATGACCAGGCTCCGCGCTGTCGGCAAATAGAAAATCGCGCCCGGTCCTCCCACCTCGCTCCAAGCTGTGGGGGCCACCGTGCCGACGATCACGTCAATCAGATCGTGGGCCGGATTGGGTTGCAGAACATCGTCGCTCGCGCTGCTCAGCAGGTCGCCGACCGCATACACGCGCGTCATAAAGATCGAGCTAGCGTTGCTCACGGTCGTGATCAGCAACACGTCGTCCCGTATCAAGGAGGTCAGTGCCAGATCGCGCAGCACCAGACGCAGTGCCGATCGAAGCGAGGTGCCTTTCAGGTTGCGGGTAATACACGTGTCGAGGGCGATGCCGGCCTCTTCCAAGGCCCTATTGTCAAGCTGAATTTCGATCTGGTGCTTCGTCTTGAAGTATTCGACAACGTCGCTCAGCGGTGCCTCGATCACTTCCAATTCGGTCGGTTCGTCGAGGGTCTTTTCGATGCGCACCGAGCTGTGACCGGTTTGTGTATCCACGACCAACGTGGTCCCCGGAACGTGCGGCGGCGCGGCCGTGTGAGACGCGACCCTTGGCGGCGCGGCCGCTGGAGGCTTGGTTGCCGCGGGGGCCTGCCGCGCCGACTTCGAATCCTTCGGCGCGGCGGCCGAGAGACATGGCGCCACGAGAAACATTGCCAGCCATCCCACGCAGATAACGCGCGACGCACGCATGGAAACCTCCCCCGGCCAGAGATGACGCGCAGCCGCTGGCTTGCGGTGAATCCGCAATACCGTGCCGGCGCGCAAACATTCTACCACGCCAGCGCGGCGCATGCTCGCGGACCAGCGGTCCGCGGCAAAATGCCGATTCAAAGCGAAGTGGAGGGGCGCCTATTTCGGCCGGCAATACGACAGGGCCAGCAGGGCATAGCCGGTCACCAGGTTCGGGTCCCCCTCCAGCCAGCGGCTGTTGGTGTTGGTCCACGAGCCGTCGGACTGTTGGCGGCCGACCAGTTCCTGGCTCAGTTCGCGGCGCCAGTGATGCTGGTGCCCGCTGGCATCGGCAAACGTCTCCTGGCCCATCGCGTTGAGGGCCTTGGCGAACGTGTCGTAGTAGTAGTACAGGCCGGACTCGCCCATGCCGGGATTGCTGTCCAAGTCGTAGTTCTTGCGAATCCAATCGGTGGCGGCTTTGACGCGCGGGTCGTCGGGCCCCACGCCGGCGTAGATCATGCTCTTGAGCCCGGCGTAGGTCATCGAGGCATAGCTGCGCAGGCCGCCATCGGCAGTTTTGCCGGCCGGACTGCTGCCGCCGCCGGCGGGCGTGTAATAAAAGCCGCCGTCACCGACCTTGGCACTGAACTGGGTCGTGTTGTGCTCGCTCTCCAGGTTCTGACAGCGCGAGACGAAGATCAGGGCCTTTTTCATGGCCTCGTCGTTAGGACCGGTGCCGGAAGTTTTCAGCGCGTCGATCAGAAAGGCCGTGTTCGAGAGGTCGGGCCGCTTGCTCCGGCCGTAGCCGGCGCCGCCGTAATTGATGTCCGACGGCTTTTGGTCCTCGCTCTCGTCCCATTGCAGGCCCTTGAGATAGTGGTCGGCCTTCTTCAGCATCGCGCTGTAATGGCCGTCGGCGTTGGCCGCCGAAAAGGCCATGACCGCCAGGCAGGTTTCGTAGTTCTTGTTGCCCGACTCGGTCCGATAAATGCCGCCGTCGGGCTGAATGAATTTTTCGAGGTACTTGAGGCTGCGGGCCACTTGCGGATCCTGCGGGCTGCGGCCGTTGCGCAAGATGCCGGTGGTCACCAGGGCCGTGATGCCGATCGGATCGCTGGCCGCGCTGTACGAGCCGTCAGCCGCCTGGCCCTTGGCGCGCAAATAGTCGATGCCTTTGGTCACGGCCTGCTCGCGGGCGTGCTCGATCTCGGCCGGGGCGGTGGCCGACTCATCGGCGGCGGAAATGGCTGGCAACAGGGCGATGCACCAAGTCAGGCAGGTGAGTGCGGCGTGCTTCGAAAAACTCATGGATTACGACTCCTGGAAGGATTGGCTGCCCGCTGGTCAGGCGATTTTTTAGTCGAGCGCGGCGAGAATTTCGTCTTCGTTGGCCGGTCTTATTCTGTCACCCCGCTCGGCGAGCTTCAATGGGGTGGACATTGGCACCCCCCTACCGCAAGAACTGTTCCACCCGAGTATCACGCTATGAAATTCGGACCCGCGACGGTATGAAAAGAGATGGGCTATAACCATCCTCCCGGCTCCTGGCATCGTCATGCGTGCGAATCTGGCCATCCCGTTGATTATCGTCGCCGTGCTGGCCTGGGGCCTGCTGCACGCGATCGGGGCTTACACATTTAACCATAACCCTTTGCGCTTTTGGGTCGTGCTGGCCAGCGAGTTCATCTTTGTCGGGTTCTGGCTGGCCATGCTCGCGGCGCGGCGCGCCCGGCTCAAACGCGAGGGGCAGGCTCAGCGCTGGGGGCCACCGGGGAAGTAAAAGGCCCCCTCACGGACCGTCGTCCGATGGGCTGTGGGGCGCGCTGCGGCGCACCGGCACTCGCATTGTCATGTAGGATGGAAACGGGGATACTTTCAACCGCACCCCGCCGGCCGGAAAATCCCTCGATCCCCAGGCAGCAGAGCACGCCTCATGACCGCTTCGCATCCGCCGTCGGTTGCCAGCCAGCGATCCGCCGCCACCGCCGCGGTCGAGGGACTGTCGATCGGCGAATATCTGATCCGACGCCTCCAGGACTACGGCATTCGCGATGCCTTCGGCATTCCCGGCGACTACGTGCTGGGCTTTTATTCCCTGCTGCAAAAGAGTCC
>DATCFX010000815.1:0-4919 GCA_036509275.1 Pirellulales bacterium
GCTTCGCCGCCATACTGCGAGTCGCCCCGCTGCCGGAACAGCCGCAACACCTGCTCGGTCGCCGAGCGGCTTGCGAATGGGTCGTCGGACGGCTGCATCGAAATACCCTGCTGCCATAACTTCTGCTGCGCACGCCGCTGCGCCGCCAGTATACTCACCCGCGGCGTCGGTGCCGAAAATACCTCCCTTGAGTGATTCGATGCTTCAATACCTGCTGACCGTTTGCACACGCCACGGCCGCCCCGGCAGTGGCGACGTCGTTTCCCGCGGCCGCGCCGTTATGACCAACCGGTCTCCATCAGTGCTTGTGCTTCAGCGGGTGGTTGCGTAACCTGACCGGCTTAAATCAAGGCGCACTCGCGCAGGCCGGCGGCCGGATTCCACCGCCTGCGATCGCGAGGTTTCGGCCGCACCCCCACACAGGAGCAGACACTAGCCATGAAAAAGGAAGAGATTCTGGCGAAACTGGCGGCCGGCGAAATCGCCGTCGAAGAAGCCTCGAAGCTGCTGGCCGAAACCGAGCCCAAGCGGGGTGCCCTGTACTGCAAAGTCAGCGAGAAGGGCGCCATCAGCGTCTACGGCTTGCAGCGGATGCCGGTCACGCTGTATGTCGAACAATGGACCCGGCTGCTGGACTTCGCCGAGCAACTCAAAGAGTTCATGCGCGACAACGAAAGCAAGTTGAAGCGCAAGGACACTTGACCGCCAAGGGGTGATGGCGAGCGAAGGCGGCGAATTGCCGAGAAGCGGGTGCTTGCCGCGCCCCGGGTACTTGTCCCGCGCCTATTGCCGCAGATCTCCCAGCAGGCGGCCGAGTTGCTCGTGGACTTCGCCGGTTTGTCGGACAATCAGGGCGTTGCCGGGGGGCCAAAAGCGGATCACGCCCAGTCCGCCGCGAACATCCCACGTGTCTGGCGCGATCGTGTCTTGAATCACTTCCAACAGCTCGCGCGATTGGTCGGCCAGCGACTGGGTCGTGGCCGCCTGCTGCCCCGCGCCGGGCGGCGCCTGTTGAGCCAAAACCTGCTGTTGGGCTAAGCCGCGCGGCGGGACGGCCGCCTCGTTGGGTTTCTGCACTGCGGGTTTCTGCACTGCCGAGAGACGCTTGGGCAACGAGCGGCCTGCGACATCCAGCGTGGACGCGTGCTCCAACCGCCCGGTGTGTTCCAGTCGCCCAGTGTGCTCCAGTCGTACTGCCCAGGCCTTCAGCCGGGCACGCACGGCCAAGCGCAAGCTTTCGCGCTGCGCGTGTCCCAGGCTCGTGTCGGCCTGAATCGCATGGTACAGCGTCGTCAGCTTCCGCACGGCTGCGGCGTCCGGCTGCGGTTGTTTGCGCGCGGCGATCAAGGCTTCGCGCACCGCGGTGCGCAGCGCCGGCCCGCTCGCGGCAGCAGACGCTGTCGCAGCAGACGGCTCAGCCCCGACTGCCGGCTGTGGAGGCCCCCCAAGCGCCAGCGTGGCCAGCATCCACCCCATGCCGAGCGATGAACTAAACAACTTCATAAGCGGCCTCGCTTCCGTCGAGGAACTGCTGAAACCTCGTCAGCCGATCGGCGGTCCGCGCCGAAATCAATTCGCCGCGCTCGATCCGCCGGGCGGTGCCCGCTTTTTGCCGCCGGTGACGAACGAACTGCTGATCGTCACCTGCAGCTTCCCGGTGTTGTCGGCGAAATCCGAATCGTGCATCCGCAACAACAAGCGACCCGTTCGACGAGCCGTGAACTCCAGGTGCGCACCGACGAAAAAGGGCTTCGCGTCCTTCGGGTTGCCGTCGTCGACCACGCCCAGCAGCGCCCCCAAATTAAAGTCCCGCATCTCCTTTGGGATCTCCATCCCGTCGGCCGAGACGTCGGCCGACATGTGGAAGTCCCAAAATCCCGTGGACGTAATAATCACCGGTTTGCCGGCCGCCAACGTTAGCCCCGTGTCCTGCCAATCTGCGTTGGCCATGACCGATACGATCTTGCGTTCGGCGTTGGCCTGCTTGTCTTTGGCTCGGGCGAGGTTGACCTCGCCCTTGTAATAATGCGGCACGAGCCGGAGGACCTCTTCATAGCAGACCCGCGCCTTGTCGAATTGGTTGTTCTTTTCGTAATCGGCGCCCAACTTTTCGGCCGAGTTCACGAACTGCCGATACAAATCCAGCAACCGCGGATCGTCGGGCAGTTTCACCTCTTCTTTTTCAGCCGACGCTTGATCTTTCGACGCTTCGTCCTTGGGCGCATCGGCCGCTTGCGCATTAGCGGCTTGCGCATCGGCCGCTTGCGCATCGGGGGCCTGCTCGTCACCCCGGTTGCGACGGCCGGTACGCTGCGCGGAGGCGGTTTCGGCCAGGCTGGTGCAAGCCAGGGCGAAGACCAAGGAGACCACGATCCTGAATTTCATTGCTCCTCCTGATCGGCAGTCGCTACGGCAGCGCAAACGGATGATGACAAGAAGACTCGAAGCTCGGACCGCCACGGCATGCGAAACATGCCAGCTAAAAGACTCTCATCATTAGACCGAACGGCCCCCGCGGGTTCAAGTTTTTTCGCTGGGCTTTCCGCCGCCGGCCTCGGGCTGGCCGCGGCTGGGATCGGGGCCCCGGCCGGCGGTATTCAGCCAATCGTCGGCAATCAGCAGGTCGGCCAGGATCCGGCCGCTGACGATCGTTTCGTCGATGATTCGCGGCACGTCGGCGGGCTGCACGTGGCCGTACCAAATCCCCTGCGGATAGATCACGACCGTCGGCCCCAACTCGCACTGGTCGAGACAGCCGGCCTGGTTGGCCCGCACGCTGGCGCTCAGCCGCCGCTTTTTGAGTTCCGCCTTGAAGCAATCCCGCAGGGCCTGCCGGCCATCAGGATCGCAACAGCCGCGGCTATGGCCCGGCTCGCGGCGGTTGCAGCAAACAAAGATATGGTGCGTAAACGGCGGCATCAGCGGCAAGCCAGCGTGGTGGCGGAATCGGAGCCCGTGGGTTTTGTTTTCGCCTTGATAACGCTCCCGGCCATTGGCTGTCAACGCACAGCTAGCCCAAGGCCCCCCTTGCCGTGCCGCTTAGCGCAGCGGCTTGTAGCGGAAGCAGCCCACGAGGTGGTCGTTGACCAGGCCCATGGCCTGCATGAAAGCGTAGCAGATCGTCGAGCCAACGAACTTGAACTCCCGGATGCGCAGGTCCTTACTCATCGCGTCGGAGCGCGGGCTGGTGGCCGGCACTTCGGCCGCTGATCGCCAGCGGTTGATGATCGGCCGGCCGTCGACGAAACGCCAGATGTAGGCGTCAAAACTGCCGAACTCGTCGACCACGCGCAAGCACGCGCGGGCATTCTGAATCGCCGCTGCGACCTTCAGCCGGTTGCGGACAATGCCGGGATCGGCCAGCAGTTGGGCCACTTTTCGCGCGCCGTAGCGGGCCACCTTCTTCGGGTCGAACTCGTCGAATACCTGTTGATATCGAGCGCGTTTGCGCAAGATCGTTTCCCAACTCAGACCGGCTTGTGCGCCTTCCAGAATCAGGAACTCGAACAGCGTCCGGTCGTCGTGAACCGGTACGCCCCACTGCAGATCGTGGTAGGCGATGCTCAATTCGCCTGTCGCCCAGGGACACCGCTCGATGCGTTTCACCCGGCTTGCCTCGCGCCGGCCGGCTTGTCATTGACCGGCGTGCCCTCGGCAGGCTGCGAGGTTTCGGACTTGCGGCCGAAAAACTGCCGGTCGATCTCGCGCCGCCCTTGGGCCGTGTAGTCGCCGACCAGTCGGATACGCAATTCACGCGGGCTGAGCTGCTCGGCGTCCCAGAGTTTGACCAGATCGGCGTGCCGCTTGCGGTAGCGGGCGGCAGCCGCGGCCTCGGCTGGAGGCAGGCTGGGCAGTTCGCTCATGTCGCGGCGCACGGCGTTGCGGGCCGCGTCGAACTCGGCACTGGCCCGCTGGGCGATTTCGTCCAGCGTTTCGAGCACAGCCGCAGCCCGGGCCGCCGCCCGCAGATCGGCATCGGCATTGATGCCCGAGGCGCTGGCCAGAGCTTGGGCCAGCAGGGGACTGTGATGCGCGGCTTGGGCCATCTTGTAGCGCAGCGAGTCGAATAGTTCGGGCGCGGGGACGAGTTTCTTGTCCACCAGGCCCGACGCAAAATAGTCGTAGACGGCCTCTTCGATCTGGCGGCGAGGCTCGTACATCGGCTCACGGCGTCCGACCAGCAGCAGCTTGCTGGAATACAGGGCGCCGGTGGGCGACATGAAGTCCTTGCCAAACGACATGCCCAGCAGTGCCAGGTTCTCGACCGTGTGGCCGCCGGCCGCATATTCGATGACGGGAAAGAAATCGCCGCGATCAGCCGAAGTTTGCAGTGCGCACAACAGCAGCAGCCCGGCGCAGTACGTGCGAATTTTGCGTCCGGCCAGCGGCTGATGCGCCAGTTCGAGCACGCGCTCGGTGCGAAAGTTCAGATCGAACTCGGTTTCGTTGCCGATGACGCTGCGTGCCGCCTCGGCCATTTGCCGGGCGACGGCCGGATCCGGATGCCGCATGAAGACGTAGTGCAGCGAGCGCTGCACGAAAATTTCGAGATTGATGGTCGACATGCGGCCGTGCTCTTGCAGGTCGACCAGCACCATGCGGCGAATGCCGTCGGCACCCTGCTCGGTGGTCACGACGCCCACGTGCGTGAACAGGCCCGGCGACAGATCGGTGAACAAGTTATAGGGTGAAGGATTGCGCATCAGCAGCCAATCGCCCGGCTGCACCTGGAAGGTGCCCAGCGAATAGCTGTCTTCGGCCAGTCCACCGCGGCGGCGCGCGTCGAGCCAATTCAAGAGTTCGCCGCGCCGCGCGGCCAGCGCGGGACCCAGCCGCGAGCCATCGAGCCGCGCCAGGCAGTCATACAACTCGGCGGCCGTAATCGCCGGCGCGGGCACGCCCGCCGGCGTGCCGGGGCG
>DATCFX010000816.1:0-1990 GCA_036509275.1 Pirellulales bacterium
AGCACGCCCACGAAGCGTTCCATCGAACCCAGCGGCGCGCGGTGGACCATCACCGGCCGGTGCGGCGTGTTGTCGGCCGCGATGTACTCCAGGCCAAAGCGCTCGGCGCTGGGCAGGTTGTAGTCCAGTTGCACGGTGCCCAATTGCCACTCGCGGCCGATGCAGTCGGTGACCACGAAATCCGCCTTGGGGCCATAGAAGGCCGCCTCGCCCCGCTCGACCTTGGCGTCGATGCCCAAACTCTTGCAGACCTCCTGCAAGTTCGCTTCGGCGCGGGTCCAGCTTTCGTCGCTGCCCACGTACTTGTTGCTGGCCGGATCGCGGAATCCCAGCCGCACGCGGTAGTCGGTCAGACCCAGCGTCTTGAGAATGAACTGCGTCATCTCCATGCAGCCGCGAAACTCGTCGGCCACCTGGTCTTCGGTGCAAAACAGGTGCGCGTCGTCCTGCGTAAAGCCACGCACGCGCGTCAGCCCGCCCAGCTCGCCCGACTTTTCGTAGCGATACACCGTGCCGAATTCGGCCAGCCGCACCGGCAAGTCGCGATAGCTTCGCGGCTTCGACTGGTAAATCATGATGTGGTGCGGACAGTTCATCGGCTTGAGCACGTACCGCTCGCCGTCTTCCATTTCGATCGGCTTGAACTGGCTGTCGGCATAGTAAGGATAATGGCCCGACATCTGGTACAGCTCCACCTTACCGATGTTGGGCGTGTACACCGGGTCGTAGCCGCGGCGAAACAGCTCGTCGCGGACAAAATTCTCGAGCAAGCCGCGGATGATCGCACCCTTGGGCAGCCAGAGGATCAAGCCCGGCCCGACCAGCGGGCTGGTGGTGAACAGTTCGAGCTGCTTGCCCAGCACGCGGTGGTCGCGCCGCTTGGCCTCCTCGACCATTTTTAAGTGCGTTTCCAGCTCTTCCTTGGTGAACCAGGCCGTGGCGTACAGTCGCTGCAACTGCTGCCGCGACGAGTCGCCTTTCCAATAGGCGCCGGCGATGCTCAGCAGCTTGAACTCGCCGATCGCGCCGGCGGCCGGCACGTGCGGACCGCGGCAGAGGTCGAGAAATTCGCCCTGTCGGTAAAAGGAAAGCTGACGCTCGTCGGCCAGGCCGGTCTCGATGTGCTCGACCTTGAGCTTCTGGCCCAGATCCTGGCAGATGGCCAGCGCCTGCGCGCGCGGCTCCTCGAGCCGCTCAAACGCCTCGTTGGCTTTGACGATCTTGCGCATCTCCGCTTCGATCGCCGGAAAATCGTCCTCGGTGAGCTTGCGCTCCAGGTCCATGTCGTAATAAAAGCCGTTGTCGATCGTGGGGCCGAAGGCCAACTGCACGCCGGGAAACAACCGCATCACGGCCCGCGCCATCACGTGCGCGCACGAATGCCGCATCACGGCCAGGGCTTCCGGGTCCTTCTTCGTCAGCAGCCGCAGCGAGACTTCGCCATCCGCCGGCAGCGGCACATTGGCGCCGACCACCTTGCCGTTGACGCTGGCGGCCAGCGCGGCCTTGGCCAGGCCCGGGCCGATTTCGGCGGCGATTTCGATCGGACGCACAGCACGCGTGTATTCTCGGACACTACCGTCGGGAAGCGTGACTTTGAGCATGATTTCCTTATCAAATACGGTCGGCGGGTGCTCCGCTCGCTCGGCGCATCGAAACAAAGGATATGCCGGCGGCAGACAGCGCAAAATATACCGGCCCGCCCCCCGCCAGTACAATGCGGAAGCCCGTCGGGCGCGTGAGGCGCCGGCGTGCGAGCGGGAGGCGCCAGCCTCCTGGTAAGCACCTGAATCGGCAGCGTGCCCAAGAAAAGGCGGAGGAAGAGGACCACAGAGGCACAGAGGAAAAAAGGTTCATCCGGCTAAAGCGCGCGCGGGCTTGAAAAAAAGCGGACATGCTGGTTCTGTCTGGAGTTGTGAAAACGGCTTCAGACAGGAGACTCCAGCATGTCCACGAGTTTGTTGTACCACGGATTTGGTGTCCGCGGCTA
>DATCFX010000817.1:0-5594 GCA_036509275.1 Pirellulales bacterium
GGGCGGATTGCTGCGGATCGTCAGCCGCCGCTGCACGCACCCGCCGGTTGCCAGGACCAGGCTCGCTGCGAAGAGCCATGCCAGCCCTCGGGCGCAGGCTCCCCTCCGCATCGATTTTGGCTGCCGGCGTGGCACGCACAACCTCGCAATTTGGACGATCAGAATCTCGCCAGCCCCCGGGGAACCCGTTCCGCCTCCTGGCGCGCGCCCACGGGGCAACAGCCCTGGGAAGCAACGAGGTACGGAAGGAAAACAGGGACCGAAGACGGCGTTAGAAAGGGCCGGGAGTATAGCCGTCCTGCGGGGCCTGATCCAGGCCAGTTGCCGGCCTGCTAGCGGGCGTAGCGGGCGGGGGCAGGCAAGCCGGCAGCGCCGGCGACCGGAGTTCGCCGCGCTGGCTGCTTGCGATCCGCGCGCGCCCCGGCTATTTCGCGAAATGCTGGCATGCTAAAATCTAAACGTTAGGATCGACCGAAAAATAACTTCTCCGCAAACCCCTCGCCCCTTGCGGGAGAGGGCAGGCAGAGGGGTCGGCAAAAGCGGAAGTTATTTTTCGTTCGATCCTTAGGGTCCCTGGCACAAGTCACACAATCGCCTGCTTTCCAGGACGACGATGAACAACAACCTGCCTCCTTGGCAAAGCTTCCTGGAACACGCCGAGCTCAGCGATGTCGGCTTGCGCCGCTCGAACAATCAAGATTCGTTCCGGCAGGTCACGGCCGGCAATCAGCAGCAGTGGCAGAGCCGCGGGCACTTGTTCATGGTGGCCGACGGCATGGGTGCCCACGCGGCCGGCGAACTGGCCAGCAAGATGGCCGTGGATGCCGTCGGGCTGACCTATTACAAGCTGCTCGATCGCTCGGCGGCGGATGCCCTGCGCAAAGCCATCGAAGAAGCCAACGACAAGATCCATGCCGGCGGCCAGGCCAATCCCGACTTCAAAGGCATGGGCACGACCACCAGCGTGCTGCTGCTGCTGCCCGAGGGCGCCGTCGTGGGCCACGTCGGCGACAGCCGCGTGTACCGGCTGCGCGGCAACCGGCTCGAGCAGTTGTCGTTCGATCACAGCCTGGTGTGGGAGATGATGGCGGGCAACAAGCTGACCGAAGGCGAGATGCCGGGCTACATTCCCAAGAACATCATCACGCGCTCGCTGGGGCCGACCGAACACGTACAGGTCGATCTGGAAGGGCCGTTTCCGCTGGCGGTTGGCGACACGTTCCTGTTGTGCAGCGACGGCCTGAGCGGCCCCGTGGGCGACACCGATTTGGGCATCGTGCTGGCCACGTTGCCGCCGGCCGAAGCGGCGCGCACGCTCGTGGATTTAGCCAACCTGCGCGGCGGGCCCGACAACATCACGGTGCTGGTGGCGCGCGTGTTGTCGATGCCGCCCAACGCGGGTGGCTCCCGGGCCGCGCGCGGCCCGGGCCAGGCCGTGGCGACCGGCTGGTGGGTGGCGCTGGGCGTCTTGGGCCTGGCCGCCGCCGCACTGGTCTTGGCACAGCAGCACTTAGCCGCCGCCGGCTGCGGCGTTGCCGCCTTGGGCACCGCCCTGACCATGTTTCTCCGCCGCTTTAGCGGCGGCGACGGTCAGACTTTGGCCAGCGGTGCCCGCCTGGGTCGCGGGCCGCATCGTTCGTATGTCTGCGAACTCGACCTGCCCGCCGCGCAGCGCATGGCAGCCGTGGTCGAACCGCTGCGCGAAGAGGCCGTGCAGCAGCACTGGGAAATCGACTGGCCCCACTTCGACGGCCTCTGCCGCCAGGCGGCAACCGCGCAGGCCGGGCAGGACTACGCCGGCGCCATTCGCGCGTACTGCCGGGCGATCAGCTTTATGATGCAGCAGTTACGCACCAAGCAGGCCCGGGGCGCCAAGCCGGCCGTGGATCTCGACGCTCTCTAAGCGCCCTGCGCGTCGCGGCGGTAATCCTGAGGCTCCCGACGTCGTAGCAGAAGTCGTGAGACTTCCGAAGGGGGCGAATTTCGCGACAGGTGCAGGGACGGAATTCTCACGAGCGTTTTCGGAGCAATTCCGCTACAGGAGCGGGAAAGCTTTTGCGCGGCCGCGTGGTCCCGGCCCTGAAGGACCGGGCTACGGAAAAAAATTTATTCGCCGGCGATCGGCGCGTCTTGCCGCGCAGCCACCCCGGCTACCTGCCGGCGGGCTGGGTGGGTATGTTGAGCGGTTTGCGAGTTGCCGCGCAAACCTCGACGGAGCCAGAAGACCTTGGAATCGCGAAAACCTGCCCGCTTGCTGCTGCCGCAGTTGATGCTGCGCGAGTGCCGCCGCAGCTTGTTCCGCTCGAAAGTCGCCGATTCGACCGGCGCGGACCTCTCGGGCGGGGCCGTGCTGCTGCGCTCGCTGGTGCTGCGGCGCGTGCTCGCGCGCGAGGTGCTGGCGGCGGACGAAAAATTCGTCGCGGTACTGTTGCCGCCCTCGGCCGCGGCGGTGGTGGTCAACGCTTGCCTGACGCTGATGGGCCGGATTCCCGTCAATCTGAATTACACCGCTTCGGCCACGATCCTCAAATCGTGCATCGAGCAGTGCGGTATCCGCCGCGTGCTCACCAGCCGCAAAGTGATGGACCGGCTCAACCTCGACCTTGGCACCGAACTGGTGTACCTCGAAGATTTTCAGCCCCGCGTTCGGCGCAGCGACAAGCTCGCGGCCGCGGCGCTAGCTTACCTGGCGCCGCTGGCCATGCTCGAGCGATTGCTGGGGCTGGCGCGGCTGCGGCCGGACGACGTGATGACCGTGATTTTCACCTCCGGTTCGACCGGCGACCCCAAGGGCGTGATGCTCAGCTTCGAGAATATCGGCTCGAATGTCGAAGCGATCGATCGGATCATTCAATTGAAGCGAACCGACGTGCTATTGGGGATCCTGCCGTTTTTTCATTCCTTCGGCTACACGGTCACGGTCTGGACTGTGTTGACGCTCGCGCCCAAGGGGGCTTACCATTTCAGTCCGTTGGATGCGCACCTGGTGGGCAAGCTCACGCGCGAACACCAGGGGACGATTCTGATCGGCACGCCGACGTTTCTGCGATCGTACCTGCGGCGCTGCGCGCCGGAGGATTTTGCCTCGTTGGAAGTCGTGGTGGCCGGAGCGGAAAGGCTGCCCAAGGACTTGTCCGACGCCTTTGAAGAGAAATTCGGCGTGCGGCCGGTCGAGGGCTATGGCGCTACGGAATGCTCGCCGCTGGTGGCTGTGAATATTCCGGCCAGCCGCGCGCCCAGCGCCGACCAGTTGGTCAGCAAGGAGGGCACGGTGGGGCGTGCCGTGCCCGGCGTGGTGGCCAAAATCACGGACTTGGAGAGCGGAAGCAGCTTGGGCGTGGGACAGGCCGGCATGCTGTGGATTCGCGGCCCCAACGTGATGCAAGGCTACTTGAACAAGCCGGATGTGACGGCCAAGGTGCTGGTCGACGGCTGGTACATGACCGGCGACGTGGCGCTGCTCGATGCCGACGGATTTATCACGATCACAGGGCGCGAGAGCCGGTTCTCGAAGATCGGCGGCGAAATGGTGCCGCACATGAAAATCGAAGAGACGCTCGAAACGCTTGTCGGCGGCGGCGACGAAGTGCGGGTGGCGGTGACGGCCGTCCCCGACCAGCGCAAGGGCGAGCGGCTGGTGGTCGTCCACACGGCGTTGGAAAAGCGGCCGGAACAGTTGGTCAAGGAGTTGGCGGCCGCCGGCCTGCCAAACTTGTGGATCCCCGCGGCCGAGAGTTTTGTGCAGGTTGAGGCCATTCCCGTGCTGGGCACCGGCAAGCTCGATCTGAAAGCGGTCAGACAGGTCGCGCTAGAAAAATTCGGCGCCGGTGGGTAAGACGCTGGTGGGGAAAAGCTAGGGCCTTCGCGAGCTTCCGTTCAATCCATTTCCTTTCTGTGCTTCACAAGAACATCAATCCACACAAGAGAACAGGACGAAAATCGGATGGCATGCCATGAAATTGCCGCGCTGCGGCTGGGGTTGATGCGGGTCTTGGGAATCGACGACGAAGCGGAGCGGCAGCACGAACTAGCCGAACTGAACCAGGGCGAAAAGCCGTCGCCGACGCTCGAAGCGCTGGTCGCGGCGACGAACTTTGCCGAACTCAAGTCGGGCTACGAATCGTCACTGGTCGAACTGGAGGAGCGCGTGGCCCGCACGGCCGCCGATGATCCGCAATTGGGATACCTCCGGGCGCTCGTCGTGCTCACCAAAAAGGTCGAACTCGACTTGCGTAATCAGTTGGAGAGCACCACGCGACTGTACCGCGACCTGGACGAAATGCACGATCTGGTACACGAAATCTTTCCCGCTCCCGGGCAGGCAGGAAAGCACGATCACGACCACGACCACGACCACGACCACGACCACGACCACGACCATGATCACAAGCACGGCAAGGGGCCCAAAGCATGAATCGCATTCTGAACCCCGAGGCGATTGAGGCCGAGAGCTTTCGGATCATCGAAAGCGAAATGGGGCCGCACGCGTTCACCAGCGACGAGTTCGCCATCGTACAGCGAGCCATCCACTCCACGGCCGATTTCGAATTCGCCCGCAATATTCGCTTTGCTCCGGGCGCCATCCGCTCGGGAATCGAAGCGATCCGCGCCGGTGCGAGCGTGGTGGCCGACGTGCAGATGGTGCAGGCGGGTATCAACAAGCCCGGGCTGAAAAAGTTCGGCGGCGAAGTGCTGTGCTTCATCGGCGACGACGACGTGGCGGCCCAAGCGCGCGAGGCCGGGCTGACCCGGGCGATCATGTCGATGCGCAAGGCGGCCCAGCGCGTGCCCGGCGCGATTTACGCCATCGGCAACGCGCCGACGGCCTTGTTGGAGCTGATCCAACTGGCCGACACGGCCCGGCCGGCCCTGGTGGTCGGCGTGCCGGTGGGCTTTGTCTCGGCGGTCGAAAGCAAGGACGAGTTGGCGGCCAGCTCGCTCCCCTTTATCACGGCGTTGGGACGCAAAGGGGGCACGCCGGTGGCCGTGTCGATGATGAATGCGCTCATTCGACTGGCGGCGAGTGAAAAGTGAAAAGTGAAAAGTGAAGAGTGAAGAGTGAAGAGTGAAGAGTGAAGAGTGAAGAGTGAAGAGTGAAGAGTGAAGAGTGAAAAATAACGCGCCGCGACCGTGAGGGGATCGAACGAAAAATAACTTCTCCGCAAACCCCTCGCCCCTTGCGGGAGAGGGCAGGGAGAGGGGCCGGCAAAAACGGAAGTTATTTTTCGTTCGATCCAGGGAGTGGCTTTCCACTGATTCAGGAGTTCGACTTGAAACCGTATCGATGGCACATGCTGGTTTGCACGGGGCCGCGTTGCACGCAAGAGGGCGAGAGCGAGGCCTTGTTCGCTTCGCTGGGCGAGAAGCTCAGGGAGCACGGCCTGGACGCCGACGAATGCCGGGTCAAGCGGACCAAGTGCAGTTGCTTCGCCATTTGCCAGGGCGGCCCAATCGTCGTCGTACACCCGGACGGCACCTGGTACCAGCACGTCACGCCCGAAGTGCTCGATCGCATTCTGGACGAGCACTTGAAGCAGGGACGCGTGGTCGAGGAGCACGTATATCACCAGGCGGGGCAAACAAGTGCAGAGTGA
>DATCFX010000818.1:0-2585 GCA_036509275.1 Pirellulales bacterium
CGGGCGTATGGAGCGACGTGTGGACGCCGCCAATCCACTCGGCCCGGTCGCGCCGCACGAGCCGCACCGGCCGGTCGTCCTGGGTGCCCGAAAAACGAAACCGCCGGCCGAAGATCGAGCTGCGAATCTTCAGCCGAAAGGCATCCTGGCGGCACCGTGGCAGGCGGCGGCGGATCTCGGCGGCCAAAGCCGGCGTTGGCCGTTCGTCGGCATCGACAAACATGACCCACTCAGAGCGTGCCTGCCGCAGCGCGAAGTTTCGTTGCGGCGTGAAATAGTCGAACGGCCGCTGGACCACGCACGCGCCGGCCCGCCGCGCAATCTCGACGGTCGTATCGGTCGATCCGCCATCGACGACGAGGCGTTCATCAGCCCAAGCGACGGCCGCCAGCCAGCCCGGCAAGCGGGCCGCTTCATTCAAGGCGATCACCACCGCCGTCACGGTTGGTTGGTCACTCATGGAGTGTGAGTCCGGACGCGAGCGCCGCGACGCGAAATGGAGAGGAACGGTGCTCAAGGTTGGGCACTATAGTTCCGCTCTCGCGGCAAGGTCAAGACGGCTCAATTTCGGCAGTTTGCGCAGGCCCGCAAAGGGCGAGGGGGTTTGCGGAGAAGCTGCTTTTCGTTTGATCTCAACCCGGCGAAACCCCAGCAAGCCGTGATAGCACGCGCCGCAATCGGTCCGGAACATCTGCTTCCAGAGACTTCGACAGGATCAGCGGTTCAACGAGCCTTCGACCCTGGAGGTTGTGGTGTCCAGACCCTGCGGCGGGCAGTGTTCGGGCGCCGCCAGCCCATTCTCGGAGCGCATCTCGAAGGCCAACCGATCCTCCTCTTCCGGCAGCGCCGCAGCCGCTTGTCTCGTGAAGTCGGCCTGCTGCCGCAGGGCAATCCTATCCTCCTCGCGTCGAGCTTGTCCGAGCACTTCGGAAATCACGTCTAATTGGCGGATGAGAACCGCGGCGCTGGACCGGCCGTAATGCCGGATTTGTCGAAACGCGGTGTTCGCCATGTGCGGCAACGTGAAGGGATGAGCAATCACGCGCAGTTTGCCCTGCTCGTCGTGGCGGAAAGGAGACGGGATCTTACGACGGGCCAGGTGACAAAGCCCTTCGCCTAAACGGTCCAGGCAGGTCATCGCCGTGAAGGGGTCGTTGATTCCGGGAGACAGGGCGCGCACGGCCACTTCGACCAACTGGTTCACCACGAACTCCACATCCTGCATCGGCGTTTGCACCTCGCCGAACAGAAACGTGTCGCGAACTTCCGCGGCCCGCACGTCGTCCCAGCGATCGCCGGGCCAAACCTGAGCCAGCACGCTCCCCTGCATGACAAAACTGCCCGGCCGGCGGCAGATGCGGATCAGCACGTCGTGCTGCGACGCCAGCAGCATCAAGTGGTTGCCATCAACGACTTGTACGTACCCATTCACTGGCGAGGTTACGGCGGCGGCCTCAACGTCGAATCCCTCGGGCAGGACCTCGGCCTCCGGCAGCGTGCGGTCTGCGGGCGATGCCTGCCCGATGTCGTCCGGAAAGAGCCGGTCGATCGCTTCGTGCAAGTCGCAGGCGACGTTGGCGACAATTTCCGGCGCCTGGATGGAGATGGCAACATGGTGGATAAAGTAGATCAGCACTCCCAGGCTCGCCAGCGCCAACAGGATCGCCAACGTGACCGAGAGGTGTGGCACGAACTCATCGCCGGTTATGCCGCTGACCGTGCGCAGCACGAGCAGGCAGTAAACGTAGGTCGCCACGAACGTTCCCAGCACGATCTGATTGCCGCGGTCGCGCATGAAATTTCGCAGCAGCCGAGCCCGAACTGGTTCGAGGCCAACGACAGGGCCACGATCGTCACGGAGAAGACCACGCCCGCGACCGTGATCATCGACTCGGCGACCGTGGAGAGAACGGACCGGGCACCGTCGGGGCCGCGTGTATAGACCCACGCGAGCTTGCCGATCCAGTCGTTTTACATGGATTCGTCGAGATGCACGGCGATCAAGGCGAGGGCCCCGGCCAGCGCGGTCATGACGGCGGGTATGAGCCAGAAGCTGACCTGGACCGACTCCCATCGCGTTCGCAGGCGCTTCAGCAGAAACCGGCAATATTCAAGGCCGCTGCCCACGTTTTCGGCCCCGGCGCCGCGCGGCTCGTGTGTAGGTCGATGCATCATCGCTTGTCGCCTGGCAATGTCATTGAGCCCTTGACCTTCGCGAGCGCTCTGCAAGTTGCATGCCCCAGGCCGGCGGGAAGGTGGGATCTTGGATCGTCAGTTATGGTTGCCAATTCAGGATCACCACGGCAAAGGCCGCATAAATGGCGATCAGGCCGGCCCCCTCCCAGCGCAATAAGCCGCCGCGGAAGCAGGCCAGTGCCACCGCCAGGATCGTCATGACCAGCAACCACACGGCCGCCATGATCGTCAGCCCGGACGCGGGTCCGAGGCCCAGCACCACCGAGGGTAGGCAGATGCCCGCCAGGATGTTCAAGTTGTTGCTGTGGAGCGATTCGCTGACGACGGCCGAGCCGCGGCCGTTCAATGCCAGCCGGGCCGCGGCGACGACGTTGGGAAGGCTGGTCAGA
>DATCFX010000819.1:0-1910 GCA_036509275.1 Pirellulales bacterium
CGCCATCGCTCGCACGCTGGCCACGTTCAATTGCTACGCCTGCCACGTGCGGTCCAAACGCGGCGGCGTGGAAGCGGCACGCAACGATTTCTTTGTCACGACCGCTCGCGAAATGGGCGACGAAGGCCGCATCCCACCGACGCTCGACGGCGTCGGTGCGAAGCTGACGGCGTCGTATTTCAAACGCATCATGGAACAAGGAGCCAAGGACCGGCCCTACATGCTCGCGCGCATGCCGCGCTTCGGCTCGAATAACGTGGGCCATTTGCCGCCCCTGTTTGCCACCGTCGACGCGCAGCAGTCGCCGCCATTGCCGCCGCTCGACCTGCCGGAATATCGCATCAAGAGCGACGGGCGATTCCTGGTCGGCGGGCGGGCGTTTTCGTGCATTAAGTGCCACAACTTCGGCAAATTCGCAGGCGAGGGTATCCAGGCCATCGACATGATCACGATGACGCGGCGCTTGCGGCCCGAGTGGTTTCGCCGCTACCTGCACGATCCGGCCGCGTTGCGACCCGGCACGCGCATGCCGGCCGCGTGGCCCAAGACGGGCCGCAGCATGCTGCGCGACGTGCTGGGCGGCGATAGCGATCGGCAGATCGCGGCCGTGTGGAGTTATCTGAGCGATGGGGCCAAGGCGGCTCCGCCGTTTGGCGTCGCCGGCCAGGCGATCGAACTGGTTCCCGACGCCGAGCCGATCGTGTATCGCAACTTCATCGCCGGCGCCGGCCCGCGCGGCATCGCCGTGGGTTATCCGGAAAAGGTCAACCTGGCCATCGACGGCAATCAGCTGCAACTGGTGCTCGCATGGCGCGGGCCGTTCATCGATGCGTCGCGGCATTGGTCCAAACGCAGCGAAGGCTTTCAAGGCCCGTTGGGCGACCAGGTGCTGCCGCTGGTGGGCGGCGTGCCGCTGGCGGAATTGGACGATCTCGAGCAGCCCTGGCCGGGCGAACCGGCCAAGATGCTGGGCTATCAATTCCGCGGTTACCAGCTCGACGCCCAGCGCCGGCCCAAGTTCCATTACCAATGGCACGAGTTGAAGCTCGACGACTTTTATCTGCCCGCGGCGGACGCGTCGCCGGCAGCGGCTAAGCTCGAGCGGACTTTGGAAGTGACGGGTCGGCACGCGGGCGAGCGGTTGTATTTTCGCGCGGCGCGCGCCAAACAGATCGATCCGCTGGACGACGGTTGGTTCCTCGTCGACAAGAACTGGAAGATGCGGGTGAACGCCGCCGGCGCCCGTCGGCCAGTCGTTCGCCGCTCGGCCGGGGAATTGGAGTTGCTCGTGCCGCTGGACTTGAGCACCGGCCGGGAAACGATTCGGCAGACGATTAGTTGGTAGGGATCTTTCAAACCGGGTGACGCATGACGGGCTGGTTGAAATTTGTTTGCACGGCCGCTGTCGTTGCAATGTTTATTCTGGCTGTCATGCAGCCTGCAATCGCGGCCGACGAGCCCGGGGGCGAGGCGGACTACTATCGCATTGTTTCGGTGCCGATTCCGGAGGGGCTGGTGATCGAGCCCGGCGCGCTGGAACTGCTGCCGGACGGCAAGCTGGCGGTGGGGACGCGGCGGGGCGAGATCTACCTGGTATCGGGCGTGCTGGAGGATCCGCCGAAAGCGCTCAAGTTCTCGCGGTTCGCGTTTGGGCTGCACGAGATTCTTGGCCTGGCTAATCGCGATGGCTGGTTGTACGTCGTGCAGCGGCCCGAAGTGTCGCGTTTGAAAGATACCGATGGCGACGGCCGGGCCGACGTATTCGAGACCGTCAACGACGACTGGGACATCAGCGGCGATTATCACGAGTATGCCTTCGGCTCGAAGTTCGATCGCCACGGCGACCTGTGGGTCGCGCTGTGCCTGACCGGCTCGTTTAGCAGCAAGGCAAAATTCCGCGGCTGGTGCCT
>DATCFX010000820.1:0-2300 GCA_036509275.1 Pirellulales bacterium
GTACCCGACGCGATCGTCGGCCCGGCCACCGGATGCATCGTTCCGCCGACCAGCGCAATCGGCCGCTGCTGCGGTGCGCCCGGAATCTCTGGACCGGCGAAGCTCGTGGCGGCAGCCAGCACGCAAATGGCGACGATCGCGAGCATGCGCATTGCACGGTTCGTTGTGCCCACCCACGGACCGCAGTCCGTGGGCTTATTTGCCCGCGCCGGACGACCGCTTTTCACTTTGCACTTTGCACTCTTCACTTTTCACTTCCCGTTCTTCTCATTCGTCGTGATGGCAGAAGATGTCTTCGCGCGGCCAGGGGTCGTGCTTTTCGTCGCCCGGCTTGGCCAGTGTCTCGCCCGAGGCCAGCACGCGTTGCACGAGGCCGGCGTGCAGGCGGCTAAAAGTTTCGCGGGCGGCCAGATCCTGCTGCCGATCGAAATACAGTCGGCCATCGACCCATGTCTGCCGCGGGCGGCTGTAGACCGACAGCGGCGAGCCGCTCCAGAGCACGAGGTCGGCGTGCTTTTCCGGCTCGATCGAGCCGACATAGCGGTCGATGCCCAATTGCCGCGCGGGATTGAGCGTGACGAACTTGAGGGCCTCGGTCGGGGGCACGCCGCCGTACTTGATTGCTTTGGCCGCCTCGAGGTTCAAACGCCGCGCCAGCTCGGCGTCGTCCGAATTGAACGACACGAGCACGCCGGCCTCGCGCATCAAGGCCCCGTTGTAGGGAATCGCGTCGAGCACCTCGTATTTGTAGGCCCACCAGTCGGAAAAACTCGATCCGCCGGCGCCATGTTTGGCCAACAGGTCGGCCAGCTTGTAGCCTTCCAGAATGTGTTGGAACGTGGCGATGCGGACGTGAAAGTCGTCGCAGACCCGCAGCAGGCCCAGGATTTCGTCCTGGCGATAGGCGTGGCAATGGATCAGCCGCTTGCCCTCGACCACTTCGGCCACGGCTTCCAGTTCCAGGTCCAGCCGCGGCGGCAGCCCGGTCTTGACCCGCCGCCAATCGATCCAGCGCCGCCGATACTCGACGGCCGCGCGAAACTCGTCGCGCAGCAATTGCTCGACGCCCAGCCGGCTCTGCGGATAGCGGGTGCGGAAGCGGTCGCCCCAGTTGCTCTGCTTCACGTTCTCGCCCAGAGCGAACTTGATGCTCGGCGGCGCCTCGGCGAATTTCAATTCATCAGGCAAGCCGCCCCAGCGGAACTTGATGACTTGCGACTGGCCGCCGATGACGTTGGCCGAACCGTGCAGGATGTTAGCGCACGTGACGCCGCCGGCCAGTTGCCGATAAATGTTGATGTCTTGCGAGTCGATGAAATCGCCGATGCGGACTTCGGCCGTGATCGTCTGCCCGGCCTCGTTGACACCGCCGTCGGTGGCGATGTGCGAATGGCAATCGATCAAGCCGGGCGTCAGGTGCTGGCCGCGGCAATCGACGATCGTGGCTCCTGGCGGCGCCGCCAGATTCACGCCCACCTGCCGCACCACGCCGCGGACCACCAGCACGCTGGCATGTTGAATCACGCCCTGGGGGCCGCACGTCCACACGGTCGCATCGCGGAACAGCAGGTTGTCCGGCTGCTGGGGCCGCGGCTGGGCTCGGCCAAACTCACCGAACGGATACAGCGGACCCACGAGCGGGGCCTTGTCCTTTTCGTCGGGCGTGCTGCTGGCGATCTCTGCCGGTTTCGGCGCGTCTTTCGCCGCAGCCGCGGCCGGTTTGTCCGGCGTCTTGCTGACCGCTGCGGCGGATGGCTTCGGCGTGACCTTCTTTCCGCTGACGCTGCTCCGCCGGCCATCGGCCCAAACTAGCGCGCCGGTCATGCGATCGCACTGCTCGGCTGCTTTGGCCCCGCTTTCCAGTGCGACGCTCAATTGCAGCGTGCCGGTCCAACCCAACTTGTCGCCGGACACCACGGCCGAGAGCTGCTGGCCATCCAGCGCCACGTGTTCGAGCTTGGCTTCCTTCGTGCCGCGATGCACGGTGCCGGCAAGGTTGTCGGCTTCGCCGGTCAGCTCGATCGCCAGGCTTTCGGAGCCGCCCTTGGGCAGTTCGAGCACGGCTTCCCACTTGCCGCGGACATCGCAGGCCGGCGGATGGCCGTTGACATAGCGGCAGCCGTCGACCCAAGTCTCAATGATCTTGGTTTTCTCGGCAAACAGGTCGCCGTCGGTGACGACCAGATGAGCCAGCTTGCCCGGCTCGAGCGATCCCAGCCGATGATCGATGTGCCACAGCTCGGCCGGAGTCAGCGTCAGTGCCCGCAGTGCGGCCTGCGGCTCGAGCCCACGCCGCACGG
>DATCFX010000821.1:0-1065 GCA_036509275.1 Pirellulales bacterium
GGTGCGCTCTTACCGCACCATTTCACCCTTGCCGCCCACCCGCGGGGTTGCCGCGGTCGGGCTTGGCGGTATGCTTTCTGTGGCACTTTCCCTGAGGTTGCCCCCGCCGGGCGTTACCCGGCACCGTACCTCCGTGGAGCCCGGACTTTCCTCTCCCCGCCGACGGCCGAGAGCGGCCGCCCGGCCGTCTGACCGGTGCAGATTTGGACCGCGGGCGACCCTTTGTCAAAGGCCGCGACGGTCAGGGACGCGGTTGAGGTGCGGGGTCCAAGGGCGGCTCGGCAGCCTCCGGCTCGCGGCGAAGGGTGCGACGGCGGCCTGCGGCCAGGCCTGCGATCACGGGGTCATGGCGATGCCGACCGCAGCGGCGAACCGCGTCTTGACGTTCCCGCCAAACAACGGATTGACGAGATGGGTGTCGTTGCCCGCCGTGGCGTCGACCGCCGTTGCACAGGCGAAATAGGGCGAGATGAAGGTGTTGTGGGCAGCCTCACGCGAATCGATCGCGAGGCAGACGGGCGACACTTCGAGGTCCATCGCATCGATCGTGTTGGCAAAGCTGTAGCCGTGCTCGAACAACAGGCCGACGCCGCCCGTGGCGCTGGCCGATCCGGCGCCGCTGATCCGCGAAATCTGGGTCTGCTCCAACGCGATGCCCGCCGCTCCGCCGGCCGAATCGGCGACGGCAAAAATCTGCGAATTGAGCACGTAGTTGAGCTGGAGGCCGCCGGCCCGCTTGCCGGCGCCGGCGTTGTTTACGATCAGATGATCGATCTTCAGCGAGTTCTGCGCGTCGGAAAAGTCGCGTTGTCCAATAACGACGGCATAGCTGTCGCTGTTGGCGTTGACAAACAAGGTTCCCTGCTCGTTAAAGTAAAAGCAGCCTTTGGGTGAAACTTCAGTGCCGCCCGAGCAATTGATCTCCAACACGGGTTGCGCGGTAATCGACTTGCCGTCGAGCACGGCCCCCATCGAGATCAGGCGAAAACCGGTGTCGGCTCGCTTCTGGTAATCGATGACCAGGGTGCGGGTGAGCCTGAAGGTGCCATGGGGGAAGAACAATGG
>DATCFX010000822.1:0-6855 GCA_036509275.1 Pirellulales bacterium
GGCCGACTTTGCGCAGCATGGTCAACGTGAGCCGGCCGCCCAGATGTTGCCGGAATTCTTCCAGCCCCTGGAACAGCACGGCCGAGTCGCGCATGGCCGGGTGATAGAGCGGCAAGCCCAGCGCGGCCAGGCACTCCAGCACGCGCCGAGCGGCCGCCTGCGACAAGCCGTGGACCTGCGACGAATACACCGTGTCGATGGCCACGCCGATGCCCACCGCTTCGCCGTGCCGCAGGCGAAAATCGGTCATCGTTTCCAGCTTATGGGCCGACCAATGCCCAAAATCCAACGGCCGGGCCTCGAGCGCCTCGAACGGGTCGCCGCCCCGCGTGATATGGGCCAGGTGCCACTCGGCCGATGCCCGAATCGTCTCGCCGCACGCGGCCGGATCGCGCCGGGCCAGCTTGGGGGCCAGCCGGCAGAGGCGCTCGAACATCGGGCGGTCTTTCAGCAGCGACACTTTCACCGCCTCGGAGAAGCCGCAGACGAAATCCCGGTCTGAGAGCGTGGCCAGCAGCGCCCGATCGTTGATTACGGCCCAGGGCACCGCGAACGTGCCGATCCAGTTCTTCTTGCCAAACAGGTTGACGCTATTCTTGACGCCGATGCCCGAGTCGGCCTGGGCCAGGGTCGTGGTGGGCAGCCGCACCAGCCGGATGCCGCGATGCGCAATGGCGGCCGCAAACCCGACCGCGTCCAGCACCGCGCCGCCGCCGATCACCACCACGTAGCTGCGGCGATCGAGATTGGCCGCGTGAAACACCTTGAGCATCCGCTCCAGGATATGAATCTCGTTTTTGACCACTTCGCCGCCGGGCACGACCTGCACATTGCCGGCCGAAATCAACCGCCCGGCCTGTGCCCGCAGCAGCGCGCGAACCCGCTGCCGCAGTTCGGGCCGAGCCCGCAGCAAGTGCTCGTCCAACCAGAACTGCACGCGCGCCGGCTGCTCGCCCGAGGGCTCGAGCACGTCGGCCAGCACCTGGCTATCGGCGCCCAGCACGTCGTCGGTGAAACGCACGCGGTGTACGACCGGCACCGAAAACGCAATATCGATCCGGCCGGAAGATGGTTTGTCGCTCATGCGCAGGACTTCTCGCAACTCGGAAGGTCGCACGCCTCCGAGCGGTGATGGGCGGATCGCGTCGGAAGCCGTGCGGGTTTTAAGGCGGGCTGCATCGGGATGCGGGCTCGAACGTCGGAGTCCGTATTCTACCCCCCACCCGCCGCCCCCGGCAACGAATAAATTGGGCCACGGTCGATCGGGGTCTGCGCGTCGTTCGATGCTTGCCCCCGACGTGCGGAGGGAAAAGATTCTATGCCGGCTGGAGGCCTGTCAGTAAGCTAGCCGATTGATCGCGGCGGCTGGTTCGATAAATCATCCTGGAGATTTCTTCATGTTCGGCCGTGGTTGCATTCGCCGCATCGCGTTGTTTGGCTGCGTGGTGCTGGCTTCGCAGAGCGCCCTGGCGAAGCCTCAAGGGGCGTTCGGCGTCGACGTGACAATCGACGTGATGGTGCCGCTGCGCGACGGGGTGCGGCTGGCGACCGACCTCTACCGGCCGACGAGCGACGGCAGGCCGCTCGAAGATCGCCGGCCGGTCGTGCTGATTCGAACCCCCTACGGCAAAAAGAACGGCAAAAGCAACGACGGCAACTATTTCGCCTCGCACGGTTATGTCGTCGTCGTGCAGGATACGCGGGGCCGCTATGGCTCCGAGGGGGTCTGGCACTGGTTGACCGACGACGGGCCCGACGGGTTCGACTGCGCCCAATGGATTGCCCAACAGCCTTGGTCCAGCGGCCGCATCGGAATGATGGGGACCTCGTACGTCGGCGGCACGCAGCACGCCCTGGCCATGTCCGGCTCGCCCTACTTGAAAACGGTGATCCCGGTCGACGCCGTCTCGGACATGGGCCGCCAGAGCATGCGAAACGCGGGCGCATTCGAGCTGCGATTTTGGAACTGGATCATGCTCAACGCCGGCAAAGGAAGCAACGCGGCGCAAGATCCTGAGACGGCCTCCGTGCTGGCCGAGATGGCCGCCCATCGACACGATTACCTGAAACTGCTCCCCCTGCGGCGCGGAACAACACCCCTCAAGCTCGCACCGGATTACGAAGCCTGGCTGATCGCAGCCATGCGTCATGGCGCCAACGACGCCTTCTGGGGCCAGAACAACATCGTCGATCATCCGGAACGCTACGCTGACATCCCGGTCTATCTCGTCGGCGGCTGGTACGACTCGTGGGCGGGCAACACGACGGCTAACTATACGGCCCTGAGCCGGCGCCTCAAAAGCAATGTCTACCTGATTATGGGCCCCTGGATTCATGGTGCCCAGGGAAGCTCCGCGCACGGGCAGGTGACGTTCGGAACAGACGCGGCGATTGCCGACCCGCTCGGCTGGCGACGCGCGTGGTTCGACCACTTCTTGAAAGGCGAAACGAATGCGGTCGACAATGCGGAGCCGTTCAAGAGCAAGGTACGCATCTTCGTGATGGGAACCGGCGACGGCCGCCGGGACGACAAGGGCCGCCTGAACCACGGTGGCTTCTGGCGCGACGAGCAACAATGGCCGCCAGCCCGGGCCGTGCCCACGAAGCACTTCCTGGCGGCCGATGGCCTGCTGACGACCGACGCGCCCCAGGCAACGCAGATTTCGGCTGCTGGCCGGACATCGTTTACCTTCGATCCCCAGAACCCCGTGCCAACGATCGGCGGTAATATCTCCTCGGGCAACGACATCTTGCTCCAAGGTGCGTGGGATCAGCGCGGCGGCCCGCACGTTTGGAACTGGCCGCAGCCGATTCCACTTTCTGCCCGCAACGACGTGCTCGTGTTTCAATCGCCGCCGTTGGCACGCGACACCGAAGTGACCGGCGAGATCGAGGTGCAGCTCTGGATTTCGTCCACGGCGCTCGATACGGACTTCACGGCGAAGCTGATCGACGTCTATCCACCGAGCCACGACTTCCCGGGCGGCTTCGATCTGAACATTGGCGACGGCATCGCCCGCGCCCGCTTTCGCGATTCGCTAAAGGCAGAAAAGCTGCTGCAGCCCGGCCAGGTCGATTCCATCACGGTGCGGCTCTATCCGACGTCGAACGTCTTCAAACAGGGCCATCGCATTCGCGTCGACGTCTCGAGCAGCAACTTCCCGCGGTTCGACGTGAATCCCAACACGGGCGAACCGCTGGCTCGAAACCGCCGCGAGCAAACCTGCGTAAACACGATCTACCACGACCGCGAACACCCGTCGCACATCGTGCTGCCGATCGTGTCGAAATAGTCGACCGTGGCGAGGACCGGCCGAAGCAGGTCAGGGTCGATCGGTCCGGATCCACGTGCATCCGCGGCTTTTTATCTGGTGCTCGTTGCTGCCGGATAATCTTGCCACACACGTTGGGGGAATCGATTGGCACCCATCGGCGATTTTTGATATAAGAATGAAGCACGCCCGCTACCCCACCTTCCACCCCCCGCACGATGGCTGCCAATGCTTTCCATCTTGGGACGCTCCAAGCGACTGTGCGATGGTCTCTCCCGGCGTGATCTGCTGACAATCGGCACGCTGGGTTTCGGCGGGCTGGCCCTGCCGGATCTGCTGCGTGCCGAAGCCCAACACGGCATCGGCAAATCGCGCAAGGCGATCATCATGATCTACCTGTGCGGCGCTCCGCCGCACCAGGACATGTTCGACTTGAAGGTCCGGGCTCCGGTGGAAATTCGCGGCGAGTTTCAGCCGATCGATACCGCCGTGCCGGGCATCCAGATCTGCGAGCACTTGCCGCGACTGGCGCGGATCATGGACAAGCTCACGCCGATCCGCAGCGTCTATGGCTCGCCCGACGGCGCGCACGATTCGTTTATCTGCTACACGGGCCGATCCGTGCGGCAGCAACCGCCCGGCGGCTGGCCGTCCGTCGGCTCCACGCTGGGCAAGCTGATGGGCGCGGTAAGCCCGGAGATTCCCCCGTTTATCGGGCTGGCTCCGAAAACGGGCCACCCGCCCTATGGCTCGCCGGGTCATCCGGGTTTCCTCGGGCCAAGCTATAGCGCGTTTTGCCCCAATGCCGACGGCCAGGGCGACCTCAAGCTCAACCACATCACGGTCGAGCGGCTGCACGATCGGCAGCGGTTGCTGGCCGGCGTCGATCGTCTGCGGCGCGATCTCGACAACAGCGGCAAGGTCCAGGCCCTCGATGCCTTTACGCAAGAAGCGTTCGGCCTGCTGACTTCGAGCCGCCTGGCCGACGCGCTGGACGTGAGCCGCGAAGATCCGCGCGTGCGCGAGCGTTATGGCCAGGGCGACGCGCGGAACTACGGTGACGGCGCGCCGCGCAACCTGGAGCATTTTCTCATCGCGCGGCGGCTCGTCGAGGCCGGCGCGCGGTGCGTGACGCTGAACTTCGGCCGCTGGGATTTTCACAGCAACAACTTCTCCGAGTTCAAGAACACGCACGGACCGCTGTTCGATCAGGGAATGAGCGCGCTGGTCGAGGATCTTCACGAGCGCGGCATGGACAAGGACGTTTCGGTCGTCGCCTGGGGCGAGTTCGGCCGCACGCCGATGATCAACAAGGACGCCGGACGCGACCACTGGCCGCAAGTCGGCTGCGCCCTGCTGGCCGGCGGCGGTATGCGGCATGGCCAGGTCATCGGCGCCACGGATCGTCTCGGCGGCACGCCCGTCGCGCGGCCCGTACACTTCGGCGAAGTTCTGGCCACGCTCTACCACCAACTCGGTCTCGACCCCAACGCGATCACCTTGCGCGACTTGGCCGGCCGCCCGCAATACCTGGTCGATCAGCGCCGGCCGATGCCCGAGCTGGTGTGAAGCGGCGCGCGCAGCCGAAAGATCGAAGACTTAAAAGAGACGTGAAAGAGTCGATCCTTACTTCTTCCTGGCTGCCCGGCCGGCGCGCGCTGCGGAGTTGGCCGCCACCGCGGCGCGGATGAGTTGCTTGAAAGCAGCGGTGTTAATCCGCTCCCCTTCGCGGAGGTCGATCGCACGCCGCGTGTTCCCTTGGAGGCTGGAATTGAAGAGCTGCTTCGGGTCTTTGATCGAGGCTCCGCGAAAGAAGGTGAGCTTCACGACCTGCTGGTACGCTTCCCCCGTGCAGACGCCGCCGTCATGGGACCAGACGGGGATGCCTGGGCTCGTTGGCTTGACCCATTTCCACTCCTCCTGGATGTCGGGGTCGGCATCGTGGATGAGCTGACGGACATGAGCCAGGGTCTCTCCTCTCCAATCCCCCAGCTCTTGAATCCGCTCGGTGATCTTCGCTCTAGCGGCCTCGCTACTGGGACGGCTTGTCGGCTTCAAGTTCTCTCCGATCCTGGGTTTCGCCAGTTGGCCCTCTGCCCGGCTTCCGCAAAACCTCGGCCGACAGGCGCTCGAGATTCTGCTCATTGGCGGGGACCACGATGTGTTCAAGGCGGCTGGCAACTTCTGAACTCTCGAATGCCTGCAACCAGGATACGACGGTTCCCACGGCCGACGAAACCAATTCAATCGTCAAGCGATACTTTGGCTCCGAAACGTGCTGAACAACGATTTTGGTCGGTGGCTGAATTTCTGCAAACACATTTTCGTTTGGATACTTGCGGCCATCCGGTCCGTGCATGGTGAAAGACCAACGCCCGCCACTGTGGAACTCGCAGACATTAAACGTATTGGTGAAACCGGCTGGTCCCCACCACTGCGCCAAGCGTTCCGGATGACTGATCGCGGCAAAGACTTGTTCGACGGTTGCTGGGATTTCACGCGATGTGCTGAATGTAGCCACTGGCTTCTCCGTTTCCACGTTTTTTAACAAATCGGGGCGCCCAACGGGGCGGGGCAAAATACCGGAATTGGACCCGCCCCGGCGGTAAAGATCGACCGAAAAATAACTTCTCCGCAACTCCTCTCCCCTTGCGGGAGAGGGCAGGGTGAGGGGCCGGGAAAACCGGAAGTTATTTTTCGGCCGATCCCAAAGGGCTTTTCAACGGGCGGGGGGATGCTGCACGCCCTCAGGCTCGCTGGAGGCCGCGAGCGCTAGGCGCGCTGCTAGAGTCTGCAGCAAGCGCTGGGCGTGCGCTTCGAGAATTGCGCATAAGCCCGGGGCGGTCGTCAACGTTCCCTGCTGGCCGAGGATCTCCAAGGCGTGGGCTGCCTCGATCGTCGGCCGGGCTCCGAAAATGGCCGCAGAACTCTTGAGCGTGTGCGCCGCCCGCCGCAACTGGGCGGCATTGCCTGCGACAATCGACTGTTGAACCTCGGCCAATAGTTTTGGACCCTCGTCCAGAAACAGGACGCCGACCTCTTGCAAGAGCTCCGGCTGATGCTGCACTTGCTCGAGCGCGAAGGCCCAATCCAGGACGTTATCGGGGCTCGACCGGTCGTCTTGAACCTTCGACGGCGGAGCGGCGGCGACGGTGCGGGGGACGTAGGTTTCGATGGCTCGGTACAATTGCGCCGCTTCAATCGGCTTGGAGATGTAGCCATCCATGCCCACCTCGATGCAGCGTTCCCGATCGCCCTTCATGGCGTGCGCGGTCATGGCCACAATGGGAATGTGCTTACCCATCGCGTGTTCGCTCTTGCGAATCTCCCTCGTGGCTGTTAAGCCATCCATCTCTGGCATCTGGACGTCCATAAACACGATGTCAAACTTCTGCGCGCCGATCCTTTCAATGGCTTCGTGTCCGTTGTTCGCCACCTCGACGGCATGACCAAGTTTCTGAAGCATGGTCGCACCGGTCATCTGGTTAACCGGATTGTCGTCGGCGAGCAGAACCTGCAAGGAGCGCACAGCCTCACCGTCGTCTGGAGTCGCTGGCACCGCTCGCTCTGTAGAGACAGCCAC
>DATCFX010000823.1:0-1013 GCA_036509275.1 Pirellulales bacterium
CAGCGTGGTGCTGGCCCGCAGGCGCGAACCGCCGAGGCTGTTGAAGAATCGGGCACGGCTCGATCAGCAGTTAGGCCAGCCGGAGCGCGCCGCGGAATGGGCGCCGCGCTTGCTGGCGATTGCCCTGGGCGGATTCGTCACCTATGGGCTGGCGGCCACGCTCGTGTTGGGGGCCATCGAGCGGACGCACGGCTTTTGGCTGGCCGGCGTGCCCGCCGCGCATTGGTACGATCGTTCGGCGGCGAACCTGGTCTTGGCCTACGCGCTGGGCATGATCGGCGCCAACGGCGTCTGCCTGCCAAGCTTTTATTTCTACGGGCTGCTGGCCGGACTGAAAATTACATTCGTCGACGTGGCTCTACACGCGCTCAAGGGCATGGCAGCCGGCGCCTTGGCGCTGGTCGGCGCGCTGCCGGTTTATCTGGCGGCAGCCCTGAGCGCCATCGTTTTTCCGGCGAGCAAAGCCTTGCTCACCTGCTGGATCGGCCTGGCCTTGGCACTGCCGTTTCTGGCGGGCACATGGGGCGCCGTGTGTCTGTACGAGGGGTTTTTCAAGCTGACCGTCACGATTCCAGCGGACCGCAGAGAGGCGCGTCGCTGCCTGCTGCGGCGATTCATGCTGGCCTGGACCGGCTGCTACACGCTGATCACGCCGCTGGTGATCTACACCTTGTGGCATCGGTTGGCGCTGGTGCTGGGATAAGCGAGCTACGGCACATGCATGTGCCGGCTATTTTGAGGGTCGATGTCATGCAATTCACCGAAACATTGGCGTTCTACCTGATCGTGGGCTTGGGCGTGGCCGGCGCGGCGTATCTGACTGACAACCGGCCGGGACGGCAGCGGCGGGGCTTCAGCCTGGTGGCGGCGGCACTGTTCTGGCCGCTGTTTGTGCCGATCTTGCTGGCGGCTCGCGCGGGCCCGTCGCAGCCCACAGCGACGGCAGCGCCGGCCGACGATCCGCTGGCGGCGGCCATCGCCCAGGTGCAGCAAGAGCTGGACGCCGCGCTAGG
>DATCFX010000824.1:0-12519 GCA_036509275.1 Pirellulales bacterium
GACCCGATCATCGAGCCAGCGACCAGCATGGTCGAGTCGAATAACCCCAGCCGCTGGCGAAAGGCCACGGGCCCCGAGCCCGCCTCGCCAGCAGAATCGGCCGGCGCGGAGGAGGCGGAGCGCGAAGGATCTGCTGAGAGCATCGAGGGCCTTGGCCTTACAGCGGGAGCTTGTAGTACCGGGCCGCCGTGCCGCCAAAAATCGCCTGCCGCTCGGCATCGCTCACCGGCCCCAGCGCTTCGATCAGCGCGTAGTACACGCGATCGTACGAGGCCGCCAATTCGCAGACGGGCCAGTCCGAGCCGAACATCAAGCGATCCGGGCCGAACAGATCGAGCGCCGCATGGACGTACGGCTTGAGATCGGCCGGCTGCCAGGCCTTCCAGTCGGCCTCGGTGACCATGCCCGAGAGCTTGCAATGCAGATTCGGATGTTTGGCTGCCGCGCGAAAATCCACGAGCCAATCGTCGAACTGCCGCCGCTTGATTTGCGGCTTGGCCAGATGATCGATGACCATCGGCAAATTCGGCAGGCGCTGGGCCAGCGTGGCGGCGTGCTTGAGATGTTTGGTATAGAACAACAGATCGAACGGCAGGGCGTGCCGCTCGAGCACCTGGAGGCCGCGGAGCACGTCGTCGCGCACGATGAAATTGTCATCCGGCTCGTCCTGCGTGATGTGCCGCACGCCGACGAATTTTGGATATCGCTTGAACTCCTGCACCTGCTCTTCGCAGGCTGGTGAGGCCAGGTCGACCCAGCCCACCACGCCGGCAATAAACGGGTATTCGTGGGCCAAACCCAGCACCCAGCGGTTTTCTTCGACGTTGTGCTGCGTCTGCACGAAGACGGTTCGGTCCACATGGACGCGCTCGATGAGCGGCTTGAGATCGGCCGGCAAATAGTCGCGGCGAATCGGCTTGAGCTGCGGCGCATCGAGCCAGCGATAATCGAACGGCTTACGGCCGAGCTGCCAGAAATGCTGATGGGCGTCGATCGTGAGTGTCATGACTGAAGATTATAGGAAGAATCGGAATCCGTTGCTGCCTGCATTCCAGGCGCTTCGGCGTGCCCTTATATTCATAGGGACCGCCGACCGCCTCAGAAAAGCCTCGTCAAACTTCGCCCGCCGCCACTCCCCCTGGACCCGTCAACGATGAGTTCCGCCAATCCGTATGCCTCGCCCGAGTCGGTTTCCAGCACCGTGGCCGCCGGCCGATCCGACACATGGAAATGGTACATCTGCATCGTGCTGCTGCTGGCCACCGTGGTCAACTACATGGACCGGTTGACGATCAACACCTTGGCGCTGCCGATTCAGCGAGACTTTGGCATCAACAACGAGAAGTATGGCGAGCTCGAATGGTACTTCGGCGTGGCTTTCGCGTTCGGCAGCATTTTCTGGGGCTGCCTCGTCGACTGGATCGGCGTGTATTGGATCTACCCGATCGTGCTGGTGGGCTGGTCAGCCATGGGATTTTTCACCGGGCTAAGTCACACGTACGACGACCTAATGATCCTGCGACTCGGGTTGGGCTGGTTCGAGGCGGGACATTTTCCCTGTGGGCTGAAAACGGTGCAACTGCTGATGGCACCTCGCGACCGGGCGATGGGCAATAGCCTGCTGCAAAGTGGCACCGCGATCGGTGCGGTCTTGGCGCCGTTGGCAATTATGGCTTTGGCGACCGAGCAAAAAGGAGGCTGGCGATTGCCATTTCTCGTCATCGGGGCGGGCGGTTGCGTTTGGGTATTCATTTGGCTGTCGTCGATCCGTCCGCGCGACTTGCGCTCCACTGCGCCGGCAGCGATTCCGACCGTGGTTCGCTCCGCGCGGGCCGAAGCCGGCTCCTCGCTGCTCCGGGTCGTTTTCAGCCAGCGTTTCCTGGGGCTGACCGTGATGGTGATTTTCATCAACCTCAATTGGCACCTGTTCCGCGTGTGGATGCCGAAGTTCTTGCAGGAAACGCGCGGCTACAGCCAGAACGACATGCTGAAGTTCTCCATGCTGTACTATCTGGCCGCCGACGTGGGCGTGATGTCGGCAGGGGCCGCCAGTCAATGGATGGCGCGGCGCGGGTTCAGTGTATACTCGTCGCGAATGTGGGCTTTTTTCGGCTGTGCGCTGATGACGCTCATGACCACCGTGGCCGCACTGCTGCCGGCCGGGCCGGCGCTGACGGCCTCGCTCTTGATCGTGGCCTTCGGCAACCTGGGTTGTTTCGCGACGTATTACTCGCTGACGCAAGATCTTTCGCGGACTCATCAGGGCAAAGTCTCCGGTTCGTTGGCCTGGTGCACGTGGATGGTCACAGCCGCCTTCCACCCAATTTTCGGCCGTTACCTCGACCAAACCGGCGATTACGACATGGTGTTTGGCGCGATGGGCTGGCTGCCGATGCTGGCCATGCTGGCCGTGCTGTTTTTCTGGCGGTCGCGGCCGACCGAAGTGCCCGACGCCGGGGCACTGCCGCCCCAGCCGGCCGAAGCCTTCGGCGGATAACGATGCCGGCGGCGAGCGTGGACCGGTAGCGGAATTTGTGAGAATTCCGGCAACCTGCCAGGCCCGTCGGAAGTCTCACGACCTTCCACTACAACGTGCGATTGCCGCCCCAGCCGGCCGAAGCCCTGGGCGGCTAGCACGGTCGATATTTTGCTGCCCCGGCGTGGACTTGCAATCCGGCCGGATTCCGGCACAATGGCTGGTTTCGCCAGCGGCTGGCTCGCGTCGGCCGCAGGCTGTGTCGTCGGCACTGTGGCCAACCCGCCAAAGGCCGGCCGATGCAGCCGATCCAAAACAAGCTGACCGAACCTAAAGCTGACCAAGGGGTTGCCGCGATGGCCGAAGTGTTGAATGTGGAGAAACGCAAGCCGCATGGAAAGCGGGAAGCCCGGCGCCTGCGGGCCGCCGGCGCCGTGCCGGCAAACCTCTACGGCCACGGCCAGGAGAACGTGTCGCTGGCGCTGCGGGCCGACGAAGTGCGGGCCCTGGTGCGGCACGGCGCGCGAGTCGTCGATCTGGAAGGCGACGTCAAAGAGAAGGCCTTCATTCGCGAACTGCAATGGGACACCTACGGCACGCGCGTGCTGCACCTGGATCTGACCCGCGTATCGGCCGACGAACGCTTGGAAATCAAGGTTGCGGTCGAGCTGCGCGGCACGGCCGCCGGCACCCAGCAAGGCGGCATCGTTGAGCAAGTGATTCACGACGTCGACATCGAGTGCCTGGCTACCGAGATTCCCGAAAAGCTCATTCTGCGCGTCGGCGATTTGCAGCTCGACGGCTCGCTTACCGCCAGCGCCATCGAGCTGCCGCCGGGCGCCAAGCTGATGTCGGATCCTGACGAACT
The DNA here is from genome assembly GCA_036509275.1 of Pirellulales bacterium. Taxonomy (GTDB): domain Bacteria; phylum Planctomycetota; class Planctomycetia; order Pirellulales; family PNKZ01; genus DATATB01. The sequence goes on from DATCFX010000824.1 coordinate 3,345, forward strand.
GGTGGTGCATTGCGTCCGCCCGGCTACCGAGGCGGAAGCCGAGCCGGGGGCAGGCATGGGGGCCGAGCCCGAAGTGATCGGCCGCAAGGCTGGAGAGGACGAAGAAGAATCGTAATCTGGCGGCAGGACCGGGTTGGTCAAGCTGGCCGGGTTTGCAGGATAGTCAATTGCACAGGGTGGTCAATTTCACGGGGTGGCCAGTTTCACGGGGGGGCCGGACGTTCCCAAGGGCATGCGACCGCGAATAAGCCATGAAGCTGGTCGTCGGACTAGGCAATCCGGGTCGCCGGTATCAAGGCACGCGACACAACGTGGGCTTTGCGGTCGTGGCCGACTTGGCACGGCGGCACGGCAACAGTCGGCCGAAGACCGTGTTTCAGGGCGAAGTGGTGGAGGTGGCCATCGGCGGCCAGCGAGTGCTGTTATTAGCGCCGCAGACGTTCATGAACCAGAGCGGTTCGAGCGTGCTGGCGGCCCGCGATTTTTATAAACTGGATTCGAACGACCTGTTGATCGTTTGCGACGACTTCAGCCTGCCGACCGGCAAGCTGCGGCTGCGGAGCAAGGGATCGGCCGGCGGCCAAAAGGGGCTGGAAGACATTATCCGCGTGCTGGGCGACGACGCCGTGCCGCGGTTGCGAGTGGGCATCGGGCCGCTGCCTCCCGGCTGGGATGCGGCCGGCTTTGTGCTCAGCAAGTTTAGTAAAGACGAAGCGGCGATCATCGAGCCTACCATCGTCCAGGCGGCCGACGCTGCCGCCGACTGGGTGGCCCAGGGCATCCAATACTGCATGAACACCTACAACTGAATCCATTTGCCAGCCGGAGGAATGAATCTTGGAGAACGTTTACGAGGGCATGTTCATTCTCGACTCGAACCGCTACGGTCGCGATCCAAGCGGTGTCTCGTCGCAGATTTCGGACCTGGTCACCAAACTGGGCGGCACCATGCTGGTGAGCCGCTTGTGGGAAGAGCGCCGGCTGGCCTACGCCATCAACGGCCAGCGCAAAGGAACCTACTGGCTGACCTACTTCCGGCTGGAAGGCACGAAGCTGGCCACGCTCAACCGCGAGTGCCAGATCAACGACAACATGGTCCGCTCGCTGGTCCTGAAGGTGGATCCGCGGATCGTCGAGGCGCTCGTCGAGCATGCCAAGGCCGGCCCGGGCGAAGCCGCCCGCCGCCGCGACCAGGCAGCCGCCGCGGCGCGTCCGACGCCCGTCGCCGTGGCTATCGACGAGGTAGCGATCGACGCGGTGGCCATCGACGCGATTGGAGACATTCCGGCGGAAGAATAAGCGGGCGGGGGATCGAGCGCACGAATTGTTAGGGTGGGCCATGCCCACACCGCGAAGCTAGAAAAACTTGGCAGGAGGAGTGACCGTGGGTGCCAATTTAAATCGGGTGTTCCTGGCGGGCAATCTGACCCGGGATCCGGAATTGCGCTACACCCCTTCGGGCACTCCCGTCTGCGAGCTCGGCTTGGCTATCAACGACAAACGCAAGAACCCCAACGGCGAGTGGGTCGAGGAGACCACCTTTGTCGACATCACGCTCTGGGCCCGGCAGGCCGAAGTGGCCGGCGAGTACCTGACCAAAGGCTCGAACGTGCTGATCGAGGGGCGTCTCAAGTTCGACCAGTGGGAAGACAAGGAAAGCGGCCAGAAGCGCTCCAAGCTCCGCATCGTCGGCGACCGGATGCAGATGCTCGGCGGCAAGGCTGGCGCCGGCGCACCCGGCGGACGCAGCGCACCGCAGTACGACGAGTCAGAAGCCTACGGCGGCGACCACGGCCCACCGGCCGGACGCCCCGCGGGCGGTGGCAGCAAGGCTCCGCCGGACGACGATATTCCATTTTAACGCAATGGTGAAGTCGGAATGATGAATGATGAATCGGGAAGACCGTTCCACTGCGGTCGCGGCTCATCCGTCTTTCTGTTCATCATTCATCATTCCGACTTCCGCATTTACGAGGACTTCCATGCCTAAAGCAACATCCAAGCCGCCGCGCGGCAAGCGGCTGCCGAAGGCCGCCAACGGCAATATCGAGCTGCTGCTCATTCAGTCGGTCGACCACCTCGGCGGCCAGGGCGACGTAGTGACCGTGCGGCCCGGCTATGCGATGAATTATTTGTTGCCGCAGGGTTTGGCGGCCATCGCCACCGATCACCACAAGCGGATGGTCGAGAAGCACAAGGCGCGGCTGCTGGCGATTCAGAACGCCCGGCTGGCCGGCTTGCGCACGATGGCCGACGAATTGGGCCGCCAGAGCATCACGATCGAAGCCAACGCCAACGACGAAGGCCATTTGTATGGCTCGGTCGGCGCGACCGAAATCGTCAACGCGCTCAAGCGCACCGAAATCACGATCACCAGCGACCAGGTCCGCCTCAAGGGCCCGCTCAAGGAATTGGGACTCTACACCGTCACGATTCACCTGGGCCACGAGGTCGAGGCCGATCTGAAGGTCTGGGTCGTCCCCACCATCGGCGACGAGCACGCAGACGCCAAGACCTAGAGCGGCTTGACGCACGCCGGATGCCGAACCGAGCGGGCGGGACGTCCTCGCCGGGCGAGCGGGAGGCGCAAGCCTCCCGGTGCTGCCTTAGCACGCCTGCATCTAACGCGATAGGGACAGACATCCGATGACTAGCTCCGATGGTTCGCTGAAAACAGTGCTGCACGAAGGGCGGCGGTTTCCACCACCGGCCGATTTCGCCGCGCGGGCCCGCATTCCGTCGCTCGCGGCTTACGAGCAAATGTGGCAACAGGCGGCCGGCGACGTGGAGGCCTTTTGGGGCCAACTGGCGAGCGAACTGCACTGGTTCGAGCCGTTTACCAAGGTGCTCGATTGGCAGGAGCCTGTGGCGAAGTGGTTCGTCGGCGGCAAGACGAACGCCTCTTACAACTGCCTCGACGCCCACCTCGGCACGCCGCGCCAGAACAAGGCGGCCATCATCTGGGAAGGCGAGCCGGGCGATAGCCGCGTGCTCACCTACCAGATGCTGCACCACCAGGTGTGCAAATTTGCCAACGTACTCAAATCGCTGGGCATCAAGCCGGGCGACGTCGTTTCGATCTACATGCCGATGGTGCCCGAGCTGGCGATCGCCATGCTGGCCTGCGCCCGCGTGGGAGCCATCCACTCGGTGATCTTCGGCGGTTTTTCCAGCGAGGCGATTGCCGACCGCAACAACGACGCCAAAGCCCGGCTGGTGATTACGGCCGACGCCGGTTGGCGGCGTGGCGGGCAAGTGGCGCTGAAGCAGAACGTCGACAAGGCGTTGGAAAAATCGCCCAGCGTGGAAAAGTGCGTCGTGCTGCGCCGCGTGGGCCTCGACGTCCACATGCGTCCCGGCCGCGACTTCTGGTGGGACGACCTGATGCACGAGGCTTCGGCCGATTGCCCGGCCGAACCGCTGGATAGCGAAACGCCGCTGTTCATCCTCTACACCAGCGGCTCTACCGGCAAGCCTAAGGGCATCGTACACACCACGGCCGGCTACAACCTGTTCACCAAGAAAACGACCGAGTGGGTCTTCGACCTGCGGGATGAAGACGTGTACTGGTGTACGGCCGACTGCGGCTGGGTCACCGGGCACAGCTATATCGTCTACGGTCCGCTCTCGGCCGGCGCCACCGTCGTGATGTACGAGGGCGCACCCAACTGGCCCAACGAAGGCCGGCTGTGGGACATTGTGGAAAAGTACCGGGTCTCGATTCTCTACACGGCCCCCACCGCGATTCGCGCCTGCATGAAATGGGGCGACCATTGGGTGGACGAGCACGATCTGTCGAGCCTGCGGCTGCTGGGCACCGTGGGCGAGGGGATCAATCCCGCGGCCTGGATGTGGTACCACCGCAAGATTGGCGGTGGCCGCTGCCCGATCGTCGATACCTGGTGGCAGACCGAGACCGGCGGCATCATGATGAGCCCGCTGCCCGGCGCGATCGCCACCAAGCCGGGCAGTTGCACCAAGCCACTGCCGGGCATCGTGCCCGCCATCGTCAATCAAAAAGGCTTGCCGGTCGCGGCCGGCAGCGGCGGCTGGCTGGTCATCACCAAGCCCTGGCCCGGCATGCTCCGCGGCATCTGGGGCGACCAGGAGCGTTATCGCGAGACGTACTGGAGCAAGGTGCCGCACATGTACCTGGCCGGCGATAACGCCCGGATCGACGATGACGGCTACTACTGGATCATGGGCCGCATCGACGACGTGCTAAACGTGTCGGGCCACCGCTTGAGCACGATCGAGATTGAAAGCGCGCTGGTCAGCCATCCCTGCGTGGCCGAGGCGGCGGCCGTGGGCCGGCCCGACGACTTGAAGGGCGAAGCGGTGGCCGTGTTTGTCACCTTGCGCGCCGGCGAGCCCAACGAGGCTTTGCGCAAAGAGCTGAAGCAGCACGTGCGCAAGGAAATCGGCGCGCTCGCGCAGCCGGACGACATCCGTTTCACCAATGCGCTGCCCAAAACGCGCAGCGGCAAGATCATGCGGCGTCTGCTGCGCGACATTGCCGCCGGCAAAGAGTCGACCGGCGACACCTCGACGCTCGAAGACTACACCACCCTCGCCAAGCTCCGCGACACGGAAGAGTGATGGCGGCCCATTTAGCCCCGTTGCTTGCATCGGGGAACGTCTAAGCGGCCTTGTTCGGTGTAGTGAACCAGATGATTTCACCGCCCGAAGGGTCTCTTCCGAGCTTGTTCCATGCCTCTGCTATTCTCTGGATCGTTTCGTCCGGAGATGTCTTCCAGGAGTCGAAGTCCCTGCCGTTGGATGCCGGAAAGCCGGCTTCAATCAGGCGGCGGTGAAGAAGAAACCTAAGCAGTTCAAGAGTGATACTTTGGACTTCGTCCGGCGGAACATTACCCATCGCGCCGCGTACCTCTCGAAGCACCGACCAAAGCCCGACGTGATCGTCAGCGCATTCGTCAAGAATGTCCTCGAGCAGCGCCACGAATTCCTTGGCTTCGACAACTGACAGCGGTACACCTAGACGAACTTAAGCTTCTTGATTGGGATGCCAGGAATATCGACGTCAATTGCTGGGGGCCCGCTCTTCGAGACGGGCCGAAGCCCGACCCACCCGCTTCCCGGCACGTTTATTCCGGTTCCGGGATAGCGAGGAGGCGTGTTAGGTGTCCCCCCTTGCGTGAGCTCATCAAATAGGTCACCGGCGGCCTGTTGGCCGCCCGGAATTTCTCGGATGTCCTGTTTGTCGTGCCCCTTGCCCCCCGCAGCACCGATTGGGCTCCCGCCGGGGAGCACCAAGTCTTGAGCCGACACCCATGCCCCCGAATCCAAGGACCATTCTACCTCGCACACACGCTCGAACTAATGCGCGGTGGCGGGATCCGCCGGTAGGGCTGGCTGCCATCACACCGCACATTGGAAGCGCGCCCGCTCTCACTCCGGATACAACTTGGTCGACAAGTAGCGCTCGCCGATGTCGGGCAGGATCACGACGATTACTTTGCCGGCGTTTTCGGGCCGCTTGGCCAATTTGATCGCCGCCCAGGCCGCCGCGCCGCTGCTGATGCCGCACATCAGACCTTCCTGCTTGGCGAGATTGCGCGAGGTTTCCGCGGCGTCTTCATCGGTCACCGTCACCACCTCGTCCACAATGTCCATGTTCAGCACCTCGGGAATGAACCCGGCGCCGATGCCCTGGATCGTGTGCTTGCCGGGCTTGAGCGGCTGGCCGGCGCGCTGCTGCGTCATCACGGGGCTGTTGGTCGGCTCGACGGCCACGATCTGCACGTCCGGCCTGCGGCTTTTGAGCACCTCGCCCACGCCGGTGATTGTGCCGCCGGTGCCCACGGCCGAGATAAAGATGTCCACCGCGCCATCGGTGTCGCGCCAAATCTCTTCGGCCGTCGTTTTGCGGTGGACCTCGGGATTGGCCGGATTCTTGAACTGTTGCGGCATGAAGTAGTTCTTGTTCTGCGCCACCAGTTCCTCGGCCTTGCGCATGGCGCCGGGCATGCCTTCAGCCGCCGGCGTGAGCAGCAGTTCCGCGCCCAGCGCCTTGAGCATCCGCCGCCGCTCGAGCGTCATGCTCTCGGGCATGGTGACGATCAGCTTGTAACCGCGGGCCGCACAGACAAATGCCAGCCCGATGCCGGTATTGCCGCTCGTGGCTTCGATGATCACGGTGTCCTTTTTGATTTTGCCGGCCTTTTCGGCGGTATCGATCATGGCCCGGGCGATGCGGTCCTTGACGCTCCACAGCGGGTTGAGATTCTCGACCTTCGCCAGGACCGTGGCCCCGCAGCCTTGTGTGATGCGGCGCAGCTTGACCAGCGGCGTGTTGCCGACAGCTTGGGTGATGTCCTCATAAATGCCGGTCGTGGGAACCGTGGCCATGAACAGTCCTTTCTGAAGCGAAGTTTCTGGCGCCGCCACAATGCATCGTCGGCCGCGTTTGCGGCGTGCAGCCCGAAGGGCTACATTCGGCGATGGTGCGGCGCCTTGTGCGTGCGCCGCAGTATACCGGAACCGGAAAAGCAGGGTCAACGCCGCGCCCCAGGCGCGTCGGCGATTGCCTCGGCCGTGCCCACGGACAGCTTGTGCAGCGACTCGAAATCCCCACTACCGGGGCCATCAGCGGCCGGATTCGCCCGCCCGGCTCGAAAAGCATTACCAATCGGGCCCTCGTTTGCGCCGCGCTGGCCCGCGGCGAGTCGACGCTCACCGGGGCGCTCGATAGCGACGATACGCAAATCATGATCGCGGCCCTCGGCCAGCTCGGCATCCGCATCGAGCCGCACTGGGCGACTCACACCCTGCGCGTGACCGGCTGCGGCGGCAACCTGCCGGCCGGCGGCGGCGAGCTGTTTGTCGGCAACAGCGGCACGACGATCCGCTTCCTGGCCCCGGTCGTGGCGCTGGGCCAAGGCCGGTTCCGCCTGCACGGCACGGCCCGGATGCACGAGCGGCCGATCGGCGATCTGCTCACGGCGCTCGGGCAATTGGGAGCCGCGGCCCGCAGCGAGCAGGGCAACGGCTGCCCGCCGGTCGTGATCGAAGCCCACGGACTGGCCGGCGGCGCGGCCAGCGTGCGCGGGGACATATCGAGCCAGTTTCTTAGCGGCCTGCTGCTGGCGGCTCCCTATGCTCGCCAGCCGGTCGAAATCACGGTCGACGGCACGCTCGTTTCGCAGCCCTATATTCGCCTGACGCTGGCCGTGATGCGGGCCTTCGGCAGCGACGCGCCCGCGGGCGATCTGCGGCGGTTTGTCGTGCCGGCCGGGCGCGGCTACGCGGCCGGCAGCTATGCAATCGAGCCGGACGCTTCGGCCGCCAGCTATTTCTTTGCCGCCGCGGCGATCACCGGCGGCGAGGTCACGGTCGAAGGCCTTTCGCGCGAGAGCCTGCAAGGCGACGTGGCGTTTGTCGAGGTGCTCGAGCGGATGGGTTGCCAGGTCCTGCACGACGAGCATTCCATTACGGTGATCGGCAAGCCGCTGTCGGGCATCAAGGTCGATATGAACGCCATCAGCGATACGGTGCAGACGCTGGCCGCCGTGGCGCTGTTTGCCACCGGCCCCACGACGATCAAAGCAGTCGGCCACATCCGGCACAAAGAGACCGATCGCATTCATGCTCTGGCGACCGAATTGCGAAAACTCGGCGCGCACGTTGTCGAGTTCGCCGATGGCTTGCGGATCGAGCCTGGCGTGCTGCACGGCGCCGACATCGCCACCTACGACGATCATCGCATGGCGATGAGCCTGGCCTTGGTCGGCTTGCGCGTACCCGGCGTCGCGATTCTCGACCCCGACTGCACGCGCAAGACGTATCCGCAGTATTTTGAGGATCTCGGCAGCCTGGCCGGCGTGGCGATTCGCTGAGCGCGGCGTCTTGCGCGGGAAGCGCCTCGATGGAGCGAGACGACTACGGTGATTCCGCCGCGGGCTGGTTGCCGGCCGGCTCCTTTCAGGGCATGGCGCCGCTGCTGAAAAACAGGGCCGCGGGGCGGCGCTCGTTCCGGCACCGTACCGGCTTGCTTGTTTCTTCTCTCTGCAAAAGGCGCGGGAATTGCACCGGCATACGTCGGTCGTTCGTGCATTTTTTTGGAGGCCGCATGCTTGCGGGCGGCAGTTTGCAGATTCATAGTATACGGAGCAACGCTGGCCCTGGAGCGCCAAACATCGCGCACGGATGCGGCTCGCACACTTTCCACCGACTGTGCCAACGACTCCGGCGACTCGATTCGTGGCTAGATAATTCGTCTGTAGCGGGCATGTGCAGGATTTCCGGCTGCTTGGCAACCGTTGCCCGGCAATCGTGGCCGTGTGGCATTCAGATTGAACAAAATAGGTCCGCTGTTTCGACCGCGTATCTTTGGAGATCGTTGCCAATGCTCAAGCGTGTCGCCAAGCCGTGCTAACCGCGGTGGACTGTGGCACGTGTGAACATGATTGTGGTGCGTCGATCTCTCGCTCTGCTTATAGGGGAGATTCGCTATGTTTTTTGCGAGCGTGCTTAGCCGGAAACTTCACCAGTCCGCCCGCGCGGCGAGCGGCAGCCGCGGGCACTACGACCGGCACCGGTTGTTGCGGTTCGAGGCGCTGGACGATCGCCTGCTATTGTCGGTCACGACTCCCAGTGCGCCGGTGAACCTCAGCACCGGTCCCGCCTCTGCGCCATCCCAGCCGCAGATGACAACCTTCTTCGACAATTCAGTAGTCGCTGCCCCCACATCGCCCGGCACGACGGCGCAGACCGCCTTTCCCACGCCCGATTTGCTGCTGGCGAACGTCCCAAAGACCCCGGTTCCCGTCTTCGTGCCGGACTCCAAGGGGTGGGTGTTCCAAGCGGGCGGCGGGGGATTTCTCCCACCGTCGGCGGCCGTCCCACTGCCGCCGTTGAACACGCCGGCACCGATCGATGCTTCGGACAATGATTATCCGATCGCGCTTGAGACTGCGCCCGACGCCAGCGTCGTGTCGCTGGTGCAAAAGCCGGTGCAGGGCAGCGAAGCGGCGATTGATAGCGTGTTGGCCCAATTCCCCGACCACGCGACCCAAGCCGACATCGCCGAATCGTCCGCTGCCCAGCGCGATGGTCCCAGTGCCGATCTATCCGACGTGGTGATGGCGTCGGCCGAAGACTGGGACCAGCCGTCGGTCCCGTCGGAGGAGATGTCCGCGGCCGCGGTATCGGCGTC
>DATCFX010000825.1:0-2752 GCA_036509275.1 Pirellulales bacterium
GGCTTCCAGCCGCACGAGCTGGAGCTGATCGCCAACATCGCCCGCTACCATCGCGGCGCGGAACCTAAAAAGAAGCACGCCAATTTCAGCCAGCTTTCGGTCCGCGACCAGCAGCGCGTGCGGCAGCTCTCGGCCATCTTGCGTCTGGCCGGCGGGCTGGACCGCAGCAACAGCCAGCAGGTGCGCGACCTGGCGATCACGGCCGACGGCAACACGTTGGTGATGCACGTCATCGCCGATCAATTGCCCGAGGTCGACATCTGGACGGCCAAGCGCCGCAGCGACGCCTTCGAAAGGGCTTTTGGCATGCCGCTGGAAATCCGCTGGGAAAACCCGGCCGAAGCGGAGAACCGCTCGGCGAGCGCCTGAGACTTTGGGCAGCCGTGTTTCTGCTCGGCATTTTTGCCGGCATGTTTCTGGCCAACGTGTTGATGATGGCGCGAGTCAAGCACTGAGCCGCGGATCGCCCGCCCATGCACGCATTGCTACAAGCGCGGCTGTTAATCGCCCAGCGGCGTTATGACCTCGCCCAGCGCGAGCTGGGCGACTGCCTGGCCGCCGATCCGACAAGCGCCGAGGCCTTGGGCTTGCTCGCCTTCGTGCTGACGGAGCAGGACCAGGTCGTCGCCGGGGTGCGGACTGCACGCGAGGCCGTGGCGTGCGAGCCGCAGAGCGCATCGCTGCACGCGATTCTGGGGCATGCGCTGCGGGCGGCCGGCACGCTGGCGGAGGCTGAAGCGGCGTTCCGCGATGCCGTCCGGCTCGAACCTCGTTCGCCCAGCCATCGCGCCGAACTGTCGGACGTGCTGCACCGCCGGGACTGCTTGTCCGAGGCGCTGGTGCAAGCCGACGAGGGGTTGAGCCTGGACCCGCAGCACGTGTACTGCCTGCTGGCGCGCGGAGTGGCCTTGCGCGAGTTGGGCGATGCGGCCGCGGCGCGCGAAGCGTTCGCTTTGGCCTTGCGTCTGGCGCCGGAAGACCCGCACGTGCGATTGCAGCTCGGACAGTGATCCTGCCAGGCGAATCGTTCATCTCCGCGTCCGAAAATGGCGAGTAATCGAGCGCCGACATTGCAAGAATGTGTCTGTGGGATGCGCATATGCCGTGGATGCATGATAGGAAAGAAGCATGGGTGCAGGCCGAAGGATGCCGCCAGGCAGAACAATCGCAGCGGCTGCCGTTGCCGAACGGCGCGGAAGCAGCCGAACTCCGGCCATTCGAAGTGCGCCAGTGGCCGGCAACCTGCAAGCATCCATGCGCGATAGCGCCGGGGTGACCGTATTGGGCATCGGCGCCCGGGAACTGTACGACGCGATTCTGACTCGCGATCGACGATTCGACGGGCGGATGTTCGTGGGCGTCAGTTCGACCCGCATCTATTGCCGGCCGATCTGCACGGTTCGCCCGCCGCGGTTTGAGAACTGCTCGTTCTATCGCACGGCAGCGGCCGCCGAGGGAGCTGGCTTCCGGCCATGCCTGCGTTGTCGGCCCGAGTTGGCCCCAGGTTCGATCGCGCCGGTCGATGCGGTCTCCCGCCTGGCGGCCTTGGCCATTCGCCGCATCGAAGATGGGGCGCTGTCGGAACTGAGCCTGGAAGCGCTGGCCGCCGAATTCGGGGTCAGCGCCCGGCACCTGAGGCGAGCCATCCGCCGCGAGGCGGGACTGAGCCCGGTCGAGCTGGCTCAAACTCAGCGTTTGCTGCTGGCGAAACAACTGCTCACCGACACGGCCATGACCGTCACCGAGGCGGCCTTCGCGGCCGGGTTCGAAAGCCTGCGGCGTTTCAACGCGGCATTCAAGCAGCGGTATCGACTCACGCCCACGTCGCTGCGCCGATCACCGGCCGCAAAGCAAGCCGATCGGGACGATGCCTACCGCTTTAACCTGGCTGTCCGCCCTCCGTTTGACCTGGCTCCCTTGCTCGCGTTCTGGAAGTTCCGGGCGACCCCGGGCGTGGAACAGGTAGCCGACGGTTGGTATCGCCGGACGGCGGCGGTGGGTGATCGGGCCGGCTGGGTGGCAATCGGCCCCGGCCAGAAGGCCCATACCGTGGAAGTCCGCGTCTCGACGGCGTTGGGCCCGGTTTTGCCGTCAGTCTTGTCGCGGCTGAAGGCGATGCTCGACGTGCGGGCGGATCCGATCGGCGTCGCGGAGCGCCTCGCGGAGGATCCGCTACTGGCGCCGCTCGCCAAGCGCTGGCCGGGAGTGCGGGTGCCCGGGGCGTTTGACGGGTTTGAATGTGGTGTCCGCGCGATCCTCGGCCAGCAGATCAGCGTCTCAGCGGCGACCACGCTGGCGGGCCGGATGGCCGGCCGTTTCGGGCGAGCCGGCTCGACGCCTTACGAGGCCCTCACGACCGCCTTCCCGTCGCCCGAGTTGCTGGCGGCCGCGAGCTTCGCCGACCTGCGAGCCGTGGGGCTGACCGCCCGGCGAGCGGAAACGCTCAAGTGCTTCGCCCTGGCGGTAGCGGACGGTCGTATTCGCCTTGATCCGGGCGCCGATCCCGACCGGGTCCGAGCCGGGTTGCTGGCTCTTCCGGGCGTGGGGGAGTGGACCGCCGAGTACCTGTTATTGAGAGCCGTTGGCTGGCCGGACGCGTTTCCGGCCAGCGACCTGGGGCTGGTCAAGGCATCCGGTCTCTCTCCGGCTGAGCTACGCGTTCGAGCAGACCGTTGGCGGCCGTGGCGTAGTTACGCGGCTGTGTTACTTTGGCATTCGCTCGGCGGTCCGGGCGATACTCGGCTCAAGGGAG
>DATCFX010000826.1:0-4632 GCA_036509275.1 Pirellulales bacterium
GGGGGCGGCGACGCGTGTGCCGTCGCGGTGCGGATTGCCCGCGGCGCGACGGGCCGCGACAAGGTGCTCGTCTGCGGTTACCACGGCTGGCACGATTGGTACCTGGCTGCCAACCTCGCGTCCGACGCCAGCTTGAGCGAGCACTTGTTTTCCGGCATCGAACCCATCGGCGTGCCAAGGGCTTTGGCCGGCACGGCGCTGCCGTTCGCGTATGGCGATTTACCTGCCCTGGGGAACCTGCTCGAAAAGCATCGTGGCCAGGTGGCGGCCGTGATCATGGAGCCGATGCGTTCCAGCGAGCCGCCGGCGGGCTACCTCGCCGGCGTTGCCCGGCTGTGCCGCGAGCACAACGTGGTGCTGATCTTTGACGAAGTGACTACCGGGTTTCGGGCCAGCGCCGGCGGGGTGCAGCCGGTCGTGCAAGTCACGCCGGACATGGCCGTGTTTGCCAAGAGCATTTCCAACGGCTATCCGCTGGGCGTGGTCGTCGGCCGGCGCGAAGTGATGGAGCCGGCCGCGCAGATGTTTATTTCCAGCACGTATTGGAGCGACACCATCGGCCTGCGGGCCGCCTTGACGACGCTCCGCGAAATCCGCCGCCGCAACTTGCCGGCGCATTTCGAGTGGCTGGGCACGCAGTTGAAACAGCGGATTAGCCAGGCAGCGCGCGAAGCCGGGCTCGACGCCGATTGTCGCGGCCTGGCCGTTCATCCGCAAATCCACTTCGAACTGGCCGACCCGCGGCAAAAGTCGCTGGTCAGCACGCTGTACATCCAGGAAATGGCCAAGCGCGGCTGCCACGGCTACGCGTCCTTTTATCTCAACGGCGCCCAGGGTGAGGCGGAACTCGAACAAACCGTCGCGGCCGCCCGCGAGACTTTCGGCCTGCTGGCCGCGGGCCTGAAATCCGGCACGCTCGAGCAGTTGCTCGAAAGCCAGCTCCGCACCGATTCGTTCCAGCGGTTGGTGCAGTGACGGCCGGCCTTTAAAACTTGGATTGAAATGAAACTCCCCTTCGAAGTCACGGATCTCGACCGGCGCATCTGGCGTGACGAGCTGGAGGCATTCGTGCCCCAGCGCGTATTCGATATCCACACGCACCTCTATCGCTGGGAGAACTACAAGAACCCGCACAAGGACCAGTCGGCGTATGCGTACGTCGGCCGCAATTATCCCGAAGCCAGTTGGCAACTGGCCGACGCGTGCGACGCCGCGCTGTTTCCCGGCCGGCGCGTCCACCGGCTGGCGTTCGGCTTTCCGTTCGCCGGCGACGTCGATTTCGCCGCGTCCAATGCGTATGTCTCCGAGCAGGTGGCTGGCGACCCACTGTCGGGCGGACTGATGCTCGTACACCCCAGCATGACGGCCGAAGCCGTCGAGCGCGACCTCGACCGGCTCGGCCTGCTGGGCTTCAAACCCTATCGCTTTTATGCCGCCAGCGGCGACGCGGTTAATTGCCGGCTGACGGAATTCATGCCCGAGCACCTGATCCAATTGGCCGACCGGCGCGGGCTGATCATCATGATGCACCTCTCGAAGCAAGATGCGATTGCCGACCCGGAAAACCTGGCGGATCTCGAAGACCTGTCCGAGCGCTATCCGCGCGTGCGGTGGATTCTGGCGCATTGTGCCCGCAGCTATTCCTGCTGGGCGATCGACAAGGCCGCCGCCGTGATGCGGCGGCTGAGCAACATGTGGTACGACACGTCGAGCGTCTGCGAATCCGACGCCTTCGACGCACTGTATTCGGCAGTGGGCGTGGAGCGCGTGATGTACGCCAGCGACGACATTCCGGTCGGTATCATGCGGGGCAAATATATCACGTTTGGCTACGGCTGGGCGTATCTCTCGCCCGACAACCAGTCGCTCAACACGGCGCATTGCGACGGCCGGCTGACCTTCACGCGCTACGAGCAATTGCGGGCCATGCAGCGCGCCGCCCGGCGGCTCAAGCTTACGCCGGCCCAGAACCAGGCGCTGTTCTGCGACACGGCGATGAAGCTGGTCGAGGGAGTGAGGGGGAAATGATGAAGGATGAATGCGGAATGATGAATGGGGAATCAAGGCGGACGGGGCCGGCGCGCGCTTTCCGTAGCCCAGGCATTCATGCCTGGGGACCGACGACGCAGAGCCCGCCATGTCTTCGCCCCTTCAGGGGCTTAAACCCTCGACTCACCGTCGCTTACATTTTCGTAGCCGTCGGGCTGATGGGGCTGCAATGCGCCGCGGCGGTGGGGCGGGATATTTATGTGAATCCCGAGACCGGCGATGAACGCTCCAGCGGGCTGGCTCCAGAAAAAAAAGGCGCCGCTGGGCCGGTGAAGACGATGCATCGCGCGATTCGCATGGCGCTGGCCGGCGATACGGTTCACCTGGCGCCGCTGGCCACGGCATATCGCGAGGTTGCCGTATTCCACAACGCGCATGGCGAGCCCGGCCGGCCGATCATCTTCGACGCGCATGGTGCCACGATCACCGGCGCCGAGCCGTTGAACCCGGACGATTGCCGCGAAATCTCGCCCGGCCTGTATCGCACCGATCGGCTGATCCCCGCCAAGCTGGTCACGCCCGAAGACGCAGTGAGCCGCCGCTGGTTTTTTCTGTATGCCGGCCGCATTAACCGCATGGGCCGCACGCTCAAAGGCAAGAATGCTCCCTACAAAAAGCCCGCGGAACTGGCTATCGGCGAGTGGACATACCAGCGCGACGAAAATGCCTTTTACCTCAAGATCGACCCGCAAAAAACACTGGCCGACTATCGCATCCAGTATCCGGCGCGCGGCGCCGGCGTGCAGGTGAGCGGCGATTGCGCCCACCTGGTGATTCGCAATCTCGTGGCGATGCACGTGTACAACGATGGTTTCAACATCCACGGCAAGACGCGCGACGTGCGGTACGAGAACATCCAGTCGATCGAGTGCGGCGACGACGGCTTCAGCGCCCACGACGATTGCGACAGCGTGATCGACGGCTTCATCTCGATCGGCAACAGCACGGCCATCGCCAATGCCGGCCGCTGCTCAACCACGAACAACCGCGTGTTTGCCGACAAAAATGTCGGCACCGACCTGTTGTTCTTGGGCTCCGGCGTCCACACACTCACCAACAGTCATATCCGCTGCGCTGGCGCCTATAGCCTGCGGCTCTACGGGGCCGATGCCTACGACAATGTATGCACGCTCAAGCTGGAAAACGTGCTCCTCGAGCGGGCCGGTGAAACCAGCCCCCTGAGAATCGACCACAACGGAGCGCTCGAGGCCGATCACGTCACGCTGCTGGGCTTGAGCTTGCAGGCGGCGGGCAAGTCGGTCACGCTGCGGCATTCGGCCGTGGGCGGCCAGCCGCCGCCCGAGTGGACGTTGTCGGCAGCCACGCTGTGGACTGCCGACCATAATCTGTATGACATGAAGTTATTGCAGATCGGTAATACGTCGTACGACCAGCCGGTGTTCAGCACGTATCAGAAGATCACCCGGCAGGACGCGGGCAGCCGCTGGGCCAAGTTTCATTATCCGCCCGGCACTGCCGACGAGCCGGCTTGGGCGATCCCCGGCGCCGGCTGCGATCCCGCCAAGCTTCCCACCGCGCACGTGAAGCACGTCCCGTAGGGATCGGCCGAAAAATAACTTCGGTTTTTCGCGGCCCCTCACGCTGCCGTCTCCCGCAAGGGGAGAGGTGTTGCGGAGAAGTTATTTTTCGGTCGATCCTAGCGGAAGTTGTGAGACTTCCCGAGCGGCTTCAAGGCTTCGTGTTTCTCACGGATTGCGCTGCCGATCCAAGCCGAAGGAGGGAACATCGCTCAGCCGCGGCTGGGATTGCGTGGCGACCGGGTTGGGTTGCCGGTGGCCAGTTCGCGCGATTCGTAGAGCCGGCGGATGTTCTTTTGCAGCCGCTCCATCCGCTTGCGAAAGGCCTCGACTGATCGTCTCGATTTTTCGAGCAGTTCATGAGCTTGCACGGTAGGCCTCCCCCCGCTTGAGTATTAAAAGTTGGTTGAACCAAATCGTTGTCTTCTCTCTACGATGCAAACCTCATGCCGCATGCCGCAGGCCCCCCGCGTGCCGAGCGGGGCATGGATTGTGGCGTCGCGTCAGTGCCAATCGCCGGAGAGCACGAAGGCGGCCCAGTAATAGGGCGGCAGCCGCTTGTCGCTGGTCGAGGGGGCGTCGTCGATGCTTAATCCGCGCGAGGCGCCTTCTCGCAGCATCCAGAGCTGCGCCTCTCGCAGGGCGTCGATCTTGGTCATTCGCGACTGGCGATCCCAGAGATTGGTATAGAACCGCTCCATCAAATGCCGCGTCGCCTGGTCGGGCACGCGCCACAGACTGGCGACCACCGCACGCGAGCCGGCTTCCTGGAAAGCGCGCTGCAATCCCAACAGGCCTTCGCCACCGGCCACTTCGCCGAGGCCGGTCTCGCAGGCCGAAAGCACGCACAACTCGACGCCGCGCAGGTCCAGCGTAGCCACTTCTTCGGCCGTGAGATAGCCGTCGTCGCCACCAGCCTGCGGATGGTTGGCGCCGGCCAGCACCAGGCCGGAGAGCAAGCCTGGATGATAGCCCGACAGGTTCTGACGGGTGACCAGTTCGCGGCCCGGCGTGCCACGTTCATTGAGATCCGCCTCGAGCGCCG
>DATCFX010000827.1:0-2724 GCA_036509275.1 Pirellulales bacterium
CTTGCCGGGCACCAGGCGATCGCCCTCGATGCGGAATGCGTGGATCAGCCCGCTGCCGCCGCCGGACCACCAGACGCGACCCGACCTCGCGTCGGCAGCCAATCCGAACCAACTCTGCGGCACGGTTTGCTTGTCGAGCACTTGCCGGGCGGCGAAATCGACGAGCACCAGCTCGTGCGCGTTGTAGCCGCTGGTGGCCACCAGTGCCCGGCGGCCGGGCGACGATGTCTCGCCGCCGGCGGTCAAGGGCACGATGTTCAGAGGCAGGTCGGAGAGCACCAGTTGTTCGCCGGCCGGCGAGAGGGTCCAGCCATTGGGCAGCAAAAAGCCCGCTGGCGTCGGTCCCGCATAGCGCGGTGGATCGGGTTGCTGCCCCAGGCATGGCAGGGCCGGCAGCAGCAACATGGCCAACGCTGGAAACCATCTCGATCGCATGGGGCACCTGGCGAGATTGGATGCGGGAACGCGGGCAATGCGGATGATGTTAGCACGGATCGCGGTGCTCGTCTCGGTCGCAGCTCGCTTGCCACAGGGCCACAAACGATTAAGAATGGCTCGCGTACGGGAGATACCCAGGCAACCCGCTGTTTTTTAACTGCGCCGCCGTTTTTTCCGCGAGGATCCGTTGCTCACGCTTCGTCATCAGCAATATTCGGCCGCTTTGGACTTTGCCGGGCGGCAGGTGGCCGCGCAGGTCGAGCGCGCGCCCGACTTCTTTCCGATTTACACCGTGGGGGGCAAATGGGCGCACGCCGGCGAGCGCTGGACCGATTGGACCGGCGGTTTTCTCACCGGGCAAATGTGGAAACTCTTCGAGCACACGGGCCAGCCCCGCTGGCGCGAGCTGGCCGAGCATTATTCGCGGTTGCTCGAGCCCCGGCAGCACGACCGCGACGTACACGACCTGGGCTTTATTTTTCTCAACAGCTACCGCCCCTGGTTCGAACTCTCCGGCGACGGGCGTTTGCAGGACGTGCTCGTCCAGGCGGGCCGCACGCTGGCCATGCGGTTCAGGGAGCGTGGGCAGTATTTGCGATCGTTCGTCGGCCCGGAGTCGCTGTTCATCGATATCATGATGAACGTGCCATTGATCTTTTATGCCGCCCGCGTGAGGGGCGACGCCGAACTGGAGCGGATCGGCGTGGCCCATTGCCGCACGACGCGCGACCGGCTGGTGCGGCCCGACGGCTCGACGGCCCACGAGGGACGCTTCGATCCCGAGACCGGCGCGTTTCTCGGTGAGAGTACGCACCAGGGCCTGGGGCCCAAAAGTGCCTGGGCCCGGGGGCTGGCCTGGAGCATGTATGGCTTCAGCCAGGTGTACGCACTCAGCGGGCGAGACGAGTTTCTGGCGGTGGCCGAGTGCAACGCCGACTATTGGCTCGCGCATCTGCCGCGCGATCACGTTCCCTACTGGGACTTTCACGCCGATCTCAAACAGCCGCTCCCCTGGGGTCCGCAAAAAGACAGCTCGGCCGGCGCGATCGCCGCCAGCGCCCTATTGGATCTCGAACTGCAAACCCACGACGACGACCGGGCCGCCATCTATCGCACCACGGCCGAGGCCATGCTCGACGCGCTCACCGGCCCGGACTATCTGGCGATCGACACTCCCGGCTGGGAAGGCGTACTTAAGCACGGCGTCTACCACACGGCCAAGAATCTCGGCATCGACGAATCGGTGATGTGGGGCGACTATTTTCTGGTCGAAGCCCTGACCAAAGCCCTTGGCCAGCGCCGCCGCCGGCCGACCCCATCCCCGGCCCCGCCGCCAACGCCGTAGGCGTTTCGCTTGGCCGAACTTCAGTGAAGACAGGCGTGAGGTACGCGCGTGCTATTGTGCTTCCGTGGGAATGCCAGCGACATAACCGTCGTGCTTCACGGGCTCCCGTCCATGCGAGCGTTGCAAACGAAGGAATGATGTCGAAGATCTTTTCTTTGTGTCCGTCGTGCCTTGGTGGTTCCCTCGTCTTCTGTTTTCGTCAATGTGCCACGGTACCGCTGCGTTTGGTGGTTTCCGTTTAAACCGGAAAGTTGCGGATGGGGCCGAGGCTGCCGTCTCCGCGCCGGCGGAGAATCGAGACCAGACGGCCTTGCTCGTCAAAAGCGGCCAGCTCCTCGGCGGCCTCAGGCGCCGGCATGGTGATCGTCTGACCGAGCGAAATGCGGATGGCTTCGGCGGGCGACAGCACGATCGCGGGCAACTCACGCACGGCTTCGGCTGCCGGCAGCATGGCTTCGGCGAGCGTGTCGGCGTTCAAATGTTCCAGCGGCCAGGCGTTGGCAAGCTCGAAATGTCCGATGCCGGTCCGCACCAGGGCTGACATGACGGCGGCCGAACCGACGCTTTCGGCCAGGTCGCGCCCCAGCGATCGCACGTAGGTTCCGCCGCTGCACGCAATCTCGAGCACAAACTGCGGATAGTCGAACTCGACAAGCTGGCAGCGATCAATGCGGACTTCACGCGGAGCGAGATCCACCTGTTCGCCGCGCCGCGCTAGTTCGTAGGCCCTGCGCCCGGCCACTTTCAAGGCTGAGAATTGCGGCGGCCGCTGCTGGATCGTGCCCAACAGGCGGGCAGCCGCGTGTTCCAGCTCGTCGCGCGTCGGGCGGCGCGCATCGGGCAGCTCGACCACTTCGCCCTCGATGTCTTCGGTCGTGCTTTGGCGGCCCAGCAGAAAAGTGCCGGTATAGCGCTTGGGCAGCCGCTGGACGTATTCGATC
>DATCFX010000828.1:0-1143 GCA_036509275.1 Pirellulales bacterium
CCCGCACCGGCGAAGGCCGCAAGGCCGACGCCGACCGAGCCGCCACGGAACTGGCCAATCGCCAGACCGAACTGTTGTCGTCCGAGGGCGACGTGCTGCTGGCATCGGCCCGGCTCGCGCAAATCTTGAACCTCGATCCCTCGACGCGGCTGCACGCGACCGACGGCTGGGTCGTGCCGGCGCCGATTGTGCCCGGTCCGATCCCGTTGACCGAATTGATCGCCACGGCAATGCTGCGGCGACCCGAACTCCAGTCACAACGCTCGGCGATTCAATCGGCGCTGTTGAGCTTGCGGGCCTCGCGGTTGCTGCCATTTTCGCCGCAGACGATGGTCGGCTTCAGCGCCGGCGGCTTCGGCGGCGGCAGCAATCGCCAGGATCTTGGCGCGCTCAATTTATTTACCGGCCCCGATTCGCGCGCTGATTTCGACGTGGTCATGTACTGGACGCTGCAGAACATGGGGCTGGGCAATCGCGCCCTGATCTCGGCGGCGCGGGCTCGCGTCGGAATCCAGAACTACGAGCAACTGGCCGTGCTCGATCGTGTACGCTTTGAAGTGGCCAGCTCTTTCGCCCGCGTGCATGCCCGCTTTGCCCAGATCGGCTCGGCCGAGTTGGCCACGCGGACTGCCACGGATGCCTTTCACGAGGATCTGACGCGCATTCGCGGGCGCGAAGGCCTGCCGATCGAGGTGCTCGACAGCTTGCGGCTGCTGGCCCGGGCACGCTTCGATTATCTGAATGCCATCAGCGACTACAACCGGGGCCAGTTCGAACTGTACGTCGCGCTCGGCCAACCGCCGGCAGACATGCTCTCGCGCCCCGTGCCCGAGAACCTGGTCCCGCAGCCGCAGCCGGGAGGTCTGACACAACCGTTGCCGCCGTCGATTGAATCGGTGCCCTCGGGGCGGCCCCAGGCGGGGGGAAATCCGGCGCCCTAACAAGCCGGCCTCGTAGGGCGATGCGGTTTGAGGGGGGCCGATGCCAACCAAGCGTGCGTCGAGAAAGACTTTATGAAGATCCAAGCAGGCAACGTGCTGCAAGTCGCCAATTTCGCCGGCCGGACGGCAGCGCTGGGACTGGCCTTGTGGTTGGCCTCGGCGGACGGCCATTGGCTGGTGGCCGCCGAATCGGCGGCTCCGC
>DATCFX010000829.1:0-2352 GCA_036509275.1 Pirellulales bacterium
GTGTTTCCGCCCGGCTTTAGCGCCAACTGAGCACACATCAAGTGCCGTTTGCATTTCGGGAGTGTACTGGCACCCGATTCGTGGCGCGAAACTCTCTTAGTGGAATAAACACTAGCAACGGCAAGGGCGCCGCATCTTCGCTGCGGCCGGCAAAGTCAACGCCACCGGTCGGTCGAGAAGTTCTGCCCGAATTGAGCGTGAGGCAAACGCTGCCGGCTGCGACCGCCAGTGCAAAGCATTCCGCGTATGCGGGCCGATTAGTATAGCGGTGCGTACGCCAGCCGTCCGCCATCGCCGGGATCGACCCAGACAGTCCGAACTTGCCGGAGAAAGTGCCTCCATGCGACGCCCCTCTGCCGCGGTTGCCGCCGCTCTGATTGTCCTGCTTTCGGCCGGCGCCTTGCACGCCGAGGGCTGGCTCAAGAGCCATTGGCATAACTTTTGTGCCGTCACGGAGCGCAACAATTCCTGGCCCGAACCGTTCGTGCCTGCGGATCGCGCGGCGGCGCGCGCTCCGTTCGTCGGCTGCGTGGTGGCCGGTTGGCGCGTGCAGAATACGCTGTCGGATTATCATTTCGAGGACGGCAGCGGAGCCCTGAAGGAGTCGGGGATGATCAAGGTGGCGCGGATCGTCACCGAGGCCCCGCCCGACTTCCGCACCGTCTTTGTGTTGCGGGCTGCGACGGCCGAGCTAACGGCCGCGCGCATTGCCAGCGTCCAGGAAGCGGCGGCCCGTTATGCCCTACCCGGCGACCATCCGCAGGTGGGCGGGACCTTCGTCTCTCCGCCGGGCGCTCCGGCCTTTTACATTGTCGACGTCGATCGCAGTTTCCGCGAGTCGATGCCCGAGCCGCGCTTGCCGGCCCGTGCCTCCAGCACGTCCAGCAGCAGTACGAGCAGTTCCGGAAGCTGAGCCCTTCCCCCCCGGTGTCATTTGCCGGCGGAACGAGCGAATCAAACAACCCTCTTGGTCCCGTCGGCGGCTTTCAACGCCGTCCGCGCGAGACCAAGGGGGTTTTGGGTTTTCCGCCTGGCGGCTGCACCTCGCCTGGGGGCGCGACAACTTTTGCGCCGACAGCTTTCCTAGCAGGCATGGCGGGCTCCAAACGAGAACATTGAGCGAGAACGACGGAAAGTTAATTGGAACAGAAGGTCGCAAAGGGCGCTAAGAAAAAAGGAGGAAGAAGGGTAGGAAGGCCTGCCGTAACATGACCCAGCGGGTCGTAAGGATCGAAACGCGAAGCTTATGCGACACACTCGGGACAGACGGTAAGCTTTGCCGGACCGCTAAAACGATTTGGAGAACCGCGGACCCTGGAGACGATTGCTATGTTTGTGCGGCCGAAAGGTACGTCGGCCGTTCCGCGGACGCTTCCCAGGAGTCCTAGCAGTGATAGCACGAACGCCCATTTCGGTGATCGCCTCGGCGGTCGGCGTGCTGGCCACCTGCCTGGTCTTGACGCCGCTCAACGGCCATTTGGCGTCCGCACAAACCAGCGACGGCAGTAACGTCAAGGCCTGGTTCAATCGCAACGGGTCGGCCGGCGGCGGCCAAACCGTGGCGGCCAATGCTAACCAGCCAACCGCCGGGCCGTTGCACAAGTTTTCGGCGCGCGTTTCCAGCATGGGCCAATCGGTAAAGAAGGCCTTCACCGGTTCGACGCAAAAACCGGCTAGCAACCAGCCCAAGGCCGACGACGACGCGATCACGCTGTCGAAGCCCGCCCAACCGCGCGCGGACTTCTATCTCTCGTTGGGCCGCATCCAAGAGCGCGCAGGCAATTCAACCGGGGCCGTCGAACAATACAAGCGGGCGCTCGAACTCGAGCCCGGCAACCTGGCGGCGCTGATGGCCTTGGCCCGCTTCTACGACCGGCAAGGCCAATTGCCCGACGCTCTGAAGTATTACAAGCAGGCCACGGTTGCCCATCCCCAGGAGGCCGCCGCCTACAATGACCAGGGACTCTGTTACGCGCGGCAACAGCAATATCCCGAGGCCGCCGCTTGCCTGCGCAAGGCGGTCGAACTCCGGGCCGATCGCGTCTTGTATCGCAACAACCTGGCCACGGTGCAGGTCGAAATGGGCCAAATCGACCAGGCCTTCCAGACGCTCGCGCCGGCGCATGGCGCCGCGATTGCGCACTACAATCTCGGCTTTCTGTTGAACAAGCGCGGCGAAACGGCCCAAGCGCTCCAGCAATTCAAACTCGCCGCCGCGAGCGACCCCAGCTTCGAGGCCGCCCGACAGTGGGTCGACACCTTGACGACCAAGTTGGCCGGCGACCCAACCGGCGGCGGCCCGGTCGCAAGTCGCCAGCCTAGCGCGCCGGTCGCCAACCCAGATTTGAAGCG
>DATCFX010000830.1:0-1403 GCA_036509275.1 Pirellulales bacterium
GCGTCACTACCTGGGGCTTGAGCGGCTTGTCCATGCGGGTCGCGCGCTCCAGCAGCAGTTCGTTCCAGCCGCGCATGCCCTTTTGCGCCGACTCCAGGAACGAGCGGTCCTGCTTCGGCTCGATCAAGGGCAGCAAGGCGCCCAGGATGCGGCGGCAATCGCCCACCAGGCCCACGTCCGCGGGATGGCGGAGGCCGATGCGCGACGGATCGACGTCGATCTGGACGCATTTGTCCTGGCCGGGCTTGGGATAAAACTCCATGTACGGGAAGCCGCTGCCGACGATGACCAGCGTATCGCAGCCACGCATCGCGTCTTGCGACGCGGCGGTGCCCAGCAGGCCGATGCCGCCGGTCGTGTAAGGGCTGTCGTCGGGCAAGACGGCCTTGCCGAGCAGCGCTTTGGCCACGGGGGCCCCGGCCTTTTCGGCTAGCGCCACGATCAGTTCGCGGCAATTTAGCGCGCCGCGGCCCGCCAGGATCATCACCTTTTTTCCCTGGTTGATGATGTCGGCCGCGGCTAGCAGATCATCCTGGGCTGGCAGCAGGGCCGTCGAAGACGCGTGGTCGCTGCTGTGTTTCGAAATGTTCGCCTTGCTCCGCTGACCGTTGTCGCTTTTCCAGACCTGAATATCCTTGGGGACGCAGAGGTGCGCAACGCCGCGTCGTGCCATGGCCGTGCGAATGGCGTCGTCCAGCGCATTGAAAACATGCGCGGGACCCGTGATGCGCTCGTTGTACACGGCCACGTCCATGAACAGCTTCGTGAGATCGACGTCCTGCTGGTACTGAGTGCCGATCAGGTCGTGAAAGGTGTGGCCGGTAATGGCCAGTACGTGCTGGCCGTCGCATTTGGCATCGTACAGGCCATTGAGCAGGTGGATGCCGCCCGGCCCCGAGGTGGCCATGCAGACGCCCAAGCGGCCGGTAAATTTGGCGTAGCCGCAGGCGGCAAACGCGGCCGCCTCCTCGTGCCGGACCTGAATGAACTTGATCTTGTCTTGCCGCGTCCGCAGGGCCTCGCAGATGCCGTTGATCCCGTCACCGGGAAACCCAAAGATCGTGTCCACGCCCCACTCGATCAGCCGCTCGATGAGCAGGTCGGCTACGTTTTCGGCCATGATAAAGGTCTCCTTAATCGGGGCGAGCGTGGCTAATGGGTACGCGCTTCACATTCCGCGCGGCCCGTTCGTTTACCGTTCGTCTGTGTGGCGTTTCCGCCATTTTCGCTAGGGTGCGGCGCACTGGCTTGAGCCGGCAAATCAGTTCGCTTAGGTTCCTCAAACGCGCCTTGCTCGATGGTCACGCTAAAATTCCGGCCTTCCTCACGCTCCGCCTCGAGCCAATAGAACGTGAAGGCCAGCACCGACCCGGCGGGCAACTTGTCCGTCGACAAATCGACCA
>DATCFX010000831.1:0-3536 GCA_036509275.1 Pirellulales bacterium
CGTTTTTTCCAGCGTGATGCCGGGCCAATCGTCGGTGCGGAAGGGGGTGACGGACAGGCCCTCTTTGGTGCCGAGGTTGCAAATCGGGTTGTCGGCCCAAGCGTAGCGCACGGCGACCGGCTCGCTGACCTGATCGCTGGAGACTTCGATTTTGCCGGGGCCGAGGATCTTAGCCTTGGCGGAGTAGAATTTCTTGTCGGCGCCGGCGATGGTGAAGCCCCGCACGTCGGCGACATCAAACGTCCGCAGCCCGCCGCCGACATGATCCAGCGTCACCACGGCTTTGTCGCCTTGCACGTCGAGCGATTTGTACATCGGACTTTCGTACGCAATCTTGACGCCGTAGTCTTTGGCCAGGGCCCAGCGTGCCAGCCGCCGGCCGACCTCCTGCTTGTTGCGCGGATGGATGTCGTTGCCTTCGCCCAGGTCGATGATCACGGCCTGTCCGGTGTTGGGCAGCCGGCTCATGGTCATGGTCTGGGCTTCGCGCAGCTCGGCCCACGAGCTATCGGCCGGCTCGGTCTTTTCGGCCATGAAGTCGGCCAGTTGCACGAAGTAGAAGGGAAAATCGCCCTGCTTCCATTCGTCGCGCCATGTCTGGATCATCAGCGGAAACAGATCGCGATATTCGTAAGCCCGGCCGGCGTTCGACTCGCCCTGGTACCAGATCGCGCCGCGAATGCCGTAGCCGATCGTCGGGTGCAACACGCCGTTGTAGATGTTGGCGGGGCGATGATTGCCGGTGAGTTGATTTTGCGGCTGACGCGGACGCTGCGGCGCGGGCTGGCCGGCCTGTTTGGCTTCTTTGGCCGCCGCCTGCCAGCGAGCCAATTGCGTCTTGAAGTTGTTCATCGCTTTATCATGGTCGTAGTTCTTTGCCATCTTCTCCCAGCTATCGAGCATCGACTGGTAGCGCGGATCGGCCTGCAATCGGGCCAGCGGAATCCAAGCCTCGCAGGCCGAGCCACCCCACGAGTCGTCGATCAAGCCGACCGGCACGTCGAGCGTCTCGTGAATCTGCCGGCCGAAGAAAAAGCCGACGGCCGAGAAATCGCCCACCGTCTCGGGCGAGCAGACGCTCCAGGCCCCTTTGAAGTCGTCCTGCGGGTCCTGGGTGCCGACCTGCGGGACGCTGATCAGCCGGAGGCGGGGAAACTTCGCGGCTTTGACTTCCAGATCGCCGTCAGTCGAATTGGCGACCGCAAACTGCATGTTCGACTGGCCCGAGCAGATCCACACCTCGCCGACCAGCACGTCGCCGATCGTGAGCTTGTTGCCGCCTTCGACCACCAACTCGTGCGGGCCGCCGACCGACAGCGGTTCGAGCTTCACTTCCCAGCGACCGTGTTCGTCGGCCTGGGACTCGTGCTTTTGATCGGCGATGGAAACGGTGACGGTTTCGCCCTCTTTGGCCCAGCCCCAGACGCGGTTCGGCTGGTCGCGCTGGAGCACCATGTGATCGGTGAAAATCGCCGGCAGTTTGACATCGGCCCAAGCCACGTGGCTGGCGGCGAGCAAACCGGCGACGGCCAGGACAAATCGAATGGCAGACATTGGGGACAATTGACGAAGGTTCATAGCTTAGTGGCTCTCTCGCAAGCGGGGGACAAGGGCGTGCAACCAACACCGGGAGGGACCACAAGCTAACGCGCGGGTGCCGGGGTCTCAACCGCCTGGGGCGGGATTATTTGCGTGCGGCGACAGGGATTCTATAGAACTCGCAAAAGTTTCTGCAGAATTCGTTTGCTTCCCGCCCGGCCAGTGCATTAAACTCCAGGTCCTGCCAGCACCCGCGTAGCCTGGACCGCCGAAAGCCGGCCGATCCGGCCCACCCCCGCCGCGTCAGAGAACCACTAAGGATCGACCGAAAAATAGCTTCCGTTTCTTCCGACCCCTCGCCCTGCCCTCTCCCGCAAGGGGAGAGGGATCGCGGAGAAGCTATTTTTCGGTCGATCCTGACTGTGACCGCCCGCATTTGTCATCCCCGCCGGAGCCACCTTTGTGTCCATTTCGTCCGTCAGCCGCTTTTCGCCTTCCGACCATGGCCGCCGACGGCAGGCCATCGTCCAATCGCTATTGAGCGAGATTTTTCAAGGCGCGATCGAGGCCGGGCAGCACCTGGTCACGCAAGAAGTCGCCGACCGCTTTGGCGTCAGCCATACGCCGGTGCGCGAAGCCATGGCGGCCTTGGCCGGCATCGGCATTATCGACCTGGTGCCCAACCGCGGGGCCATTGTCCGCCGCGTGAGCCATCGCGAGATTCGCGAAATCTGCCAGGTCCGCCGGGCACTGGAATGCGAAGCCGTGAGCAGCGCTTGCGGCCGCCTGGACGAGGCGTTGCTCGCCGAACTGGCCAAAGATTTTCGCCGGCTCGTGGCGGCCCAGGATTCGTCGGCTGACCAGGTGCTCGACCAGGCCAAGACGCTCGATAGCCGGCTGCACGACTCAATCGCCGCCGGCTGCGGCAACGCCTTCCTGGCCGCCGAATTGGGGCGGCTGAAGTTGCTGTTCCGCGCGTTTCGCGACGTGGCCTATATCCAATACCGCATCGACAACGACCTGCCGCGGATCATTGAAGAAGCCGGCCAGCACCTGGCGATTGTCGAAGCCCTGGCCGCCGGAAATCGCCGCGCGGCGATGCGGGCCATGAGCCGCCATATCCGCTCGGGCTTGAAGTACTGGCTGCGGGCACGACCCGATACCTTTCATAAACCGACTGTTTGAGTGTTATGCCGCGAGTGAGAAAGACATGCCGGTTGGTGCAATCGCCCGTCGCGAGCGACGGGGCTAAATGGATTGCGCTGGTTGCGCTGGCGATGATGCTGGCGGTGCCGGTTGTCGCTTCGGCTGCCACGCCCGCGGGCCGGCCGGTGGTCTTCGATCGCGACGTGCTGCCGATCCTGTCGGACAATTGCTTTCATTGTCACGGGCCCGATGCTGCGCGGCGCGAGGCCGATCTGCGGCTCGACGAGCGCGACGCGGCGCTGCGCAAGACGGACCCGGTGATCGTGCCGGGCCACGCGGATGACAGCGAACTGGTGCGGCGCGTGCTGAGCGGCGATTCCGATGATGTCATGCCGCCGCCGGGCTCGCATCGCAGCTTGTCGCCCGAAGAGAAGCTGCTGCTTGCCCGTTGGGTCGATCAAGGCGCCGGTTGGAGCCGGCACTGGGCTTATGAGGCGCCGCGGCGGCCGCGGTTGGCCAAGGTGCAGAACACACACTGGGCGCGCGGCCCGATCGATCGGTTCGTGCTGGCGCGGCTCGAGGCCGAGGGGCTTTCGCCTTCGCCCGAAGCGGAAAAGGAAACGCTGATTCGCCGCGTGACGCTCGACTTGACCGGTCTGCCGCCGACGTTGGCGGAAATCGACGCGTTTGTAGCCGATCCCTCGCCCGATGCGTACGACCGGCTGGTCGATCGGCTGCTGGCGTCCCCGCGCTACGGCGAGCGGATGGCTTGGGACTGGCTCGAGGCAGCCCGGTACGCGGACACCAACGGCTATCAAGGCGACCGGGAGCGCACGATGTGGCCGTGGCGC